>NZ_JBDIYD010000008.1:0-131357 GCF_039649255.1 Dechloromonas sp. ZS-1
GTTCGTCTGCAAAACCTGGACAAAAGAACCCGAACGCTTCAGGATCAACCCGATCCAGCACACCGTGGGACTAAACAATTAAGCGCATCGAAAATGCCATGGCGACTTTCTTGGCCAAGCGCCGACCTCCTCCGCACATACGTCCAGAACTCGATATTGGCTACCGCTTGAATGGGCAGAGCATCGAAATATTCGAGATTCGCCCGCAGTGGGACAATCCGGCGATCATTCGTGAGCACCCGTTCGCCAAGGCGACCTACGTACGAACTCAAAATCTGTGGAAGGTATTTTGGAAACGCTCTGACCTGAAGTGGCATGGTTACGAGCCTGCCGCAACTGTGAAGTCGATTGATGAATTTCTGGCTGCCGTCGACGCGGATCAGTACTGTTGTTTTTTCGGGTAACCCCCGTCATCTTTGGAAGAAAAATCAGACTCCGATCAACAACCAAGGAGTCAAAGATGGAAACCATCAACAAACGCGAAGCCTGGAACAAGGGAAAACTTGTCGGCCAGAAGCCACCCCTCAAGCCGAAGGACATCTGGGCCATCCGCATCCACCTCCAGAATGCCCATGCAGTCCGCGACCTTGCCATGTTCAACCTGGCTATCGACAGCAAGCTGCGGGGCTGCGATCTCGTCAGTCTGCGGGTCCGCGATATCACCCACGGGAACCAGGTGCTATCCCGCGCCATGGTGATCCAGCGGAAAACGCAGCGGCCAGTGCAGTTTGAACTGACGGAACCGACAAGGACGGCAGTGACGGCATGGCTTGAGAAGTCACGTTTGCGCGGAGATCAGTTTCTGTTCCCGAGCAGGGTAGCAAAGTCGCCACACGTCTCGACACGGCAGTATGCGCGGATCGTGCATCACTGGGCCGAATCAGCCGGTCTGGATTCGTCGGTCTATGGGACGCATTCCATGCGGAGAACCAAGGCAACATTGATCTACAAGCGCACGAAGAATCTGCGGGCCGTTCAGTTGCTACTTGGTCATTCCAAGCTGGAGAGCACCGTTCGTTACCTCGGCATTGAGGTAGACGATGCGCTGGAGATTTCGGAGCAGACTGAAATCTAGCCGGCACCTTGCGGCAGCACGGGGGCACAACCCGTGCGGCCGCTTTTTGGCATCATGTTGTATCCGTGCTACCGGCCACAACCAGCCTGTCGATTTGCGGTAAAGGAACGGCAGCATTGAAAATGCCGAAGGCATTAAATGTAAGCAACTGACGTTGGGGCGCTAGTCGTTCCAAGGGTGGTAGTTGATTCGGGCGGCAGGACGAACGCGCCCCGCAATAGTAGTTCGTTGAAAATGTGGCCACGGCGCGTGAGTATCATCCGTCGGCTGAACGGCAACATGTGCTGATTCACTTTCTGGTAATGTGAGAGTTATTCGATACCGTCCGTTAACTTGCCGACATTGTTTCGCGTGACAACCGAACCCACTTACGCCCGTAGCCTAATCGAGGCGAGTCTTGACCCTTTGGTAACGATCAGCGCCGAGGGCAAGATCACGGACGTCAATACGGCCACGGAAAAAGTCACCGGCGTAAGCAGAGGCAGACTGATCGGTAGTGATTTCGCCGACTACTTCACTGATCCGCAGAAAGCCCGTGAGGGATATCAACAGGTATTCTCGCAGGGTTCCGTGACTGACTACCCGCTGGCAATTCGCCATGCTTCCGGCAAGGTCACGGATGTCCTCTACAACGCCAGCGTATATCGTGACGCCCAAGGCAACGTGCTTGGCGTGTTCGCTGCTGCGCGAGACATCACCGAACGGAAGAAGGCGGAAGAAGCAACCCAAGCCGCATCTCAATACGCCCGTAGCCTAATCGAGGCGAGTCTTGACCCTTTGGTAACGATCAGCGCCGAGGGCAAGATCACGGACGTCAATACGGCCACGGAAAAAGTCACCGGCGTAAGCAGAGGCAGACTGATCGGTAGTGATTTCGCCGACTACTTCACTGATCCGCAGAAAGCCCGTGAGGGATATCAACAGGTATTCTCGCAGGGTTCCGTGACTGACTACCCGCTGGCAATTCGCCATGCTTCCGGCAAGGTCACGGATGTCCTCTACAACGCCAGCGTATATCGTGACGCCCAAGGCAACGTGCTTGGCGTGTTCGCTGCTGCGCGAGACATCACCGAACGGAAGAAGGCGGAAGAAGCACTTGCCGAGTACAGTCGGCAGCTCGAGCAGCGAGCCATTGAACTGGAGTTAGCCAAAAAAGCCGCCGAGGCCGCCAACGTAGCCAAGAGCGCTTTCCTCGCCAACATGAGCCACGAAATCCGAACCCCGATGAACGGTATCATCGGCATGGCCAACATCCTGCGCCGGGAAGGTGTTACCAGCAAACAGAAACATCGCCTCGACGTCATCGACTCCTCTGCCCAGCACCTGTTGTCGGTTATCAACGACGTCCTCGATATTTCTAAGATTGAGGCCGGCAAGTTCTCCTTGAATGAAGCTCCGGTTGTCGTAAGCAGCCTGATGGCTAATGTCAGTTCGATCCTGTCGGATCGAGTTAAAGCCAAGGGTCTCCACCTACTGATCGAAACCGGGCACTTGCCACACAACCTTGTGGGTGACCCGACGCGGCTACAACAGGCGCTGCTCAACTACGCCACAAATGCCGTTAAGTTCACTGAAACAGGCACCGTGACACTGCGTGCTCTCAAACAGGAAGAAATCGACGATTCGGTAATAGTACGCTTCGAGGTAGTGGACACCGGCATAGGCATTCCTCCCGAAACCATGTCGCGACTCTTTACTGCTTTTGAGCAGGCCGACAACTCAATGACCCGCAAGTATGGTGGCACCGGCCTTGGATTGGCCATTACTCAGCGACTGGCCGAATTGATGGGGGGGGGAGTCGGCGCTGAAAGCAAGCCGGGGATGGGCAGCACTTTCTGGTTTACGGTAAACCTAAAAAAGAGCGGCGAGACACTTGAAGCGGCGACGGGAACAGCCTCCGTTGCCGAGGCCGAGCTTCAACAACGCTACGCCGGCAAGCGCATTTTGGTAGTTGATGACGAACCCATAAACCGGGAGGTCGTCGTGATGCATCTTGAAGCGGCCGATCTTGTCGCTGATACAGCGGAGGACGGCGCAGAGGCTGTCCTGATGGCGAGGAAGAACAGCTACGCCGCCATCTTGATGGATATGCAGATGCCGAAACTAAACGGGCTAGAGGCAACGCCAGAGATACGCCAGATTCCCGGTTACCGAGATACACCGATCATCGCCATGACCGCCAACGCATTTGCCGAGGACAAGTCGCAGTGCCTTGCTGCGGGGATGAACGATTTCCTGACCAAGCCATTCAACCCCGATCAGTTTTTTTCAATCTTGCTGCGCTCATTGAGTCAGCGAGACGGCTAGGACTGGTTTGCCTATGACTCCAACAGCGCGGTTAACAGCAACTGACTATGCAAACGACAAAGGTCCGTTTACAGTCTGAAGCAGCCCAATAGCCAACCTGCCTTGACGGACTGGTTTGGGTCGAGAGCGCCAGTTCGACGGAGTAGGTAGCAGACCTTCGAGCCTGATTGGCGTTGACTGGCGGCTTACCTCCACATTGCCGCCCGACACCGGGCAAGCGGCCAACGGCGGCAAAGGCCGACGTGCTGTCAAAGCAGTGATTGCTGCGACTGTTCGGCAATCAGGTTTTCAGCCGGAAACAGTCGCAAGAAATCTCGACTTGCCGATACCGGAGCATTCAACCAATCGTCGTAATCCTGCTCATTTAGAATCACTACCGAGCGCTTTTCGTCATCGGGGTTGTGGAACTGACGCATGAACGGGTGCTGATCCGCGTTTACTGTCAGCATCGTGTAGCTGTGGGTGATATCCCCTGACGGATGGCGTTTCGTCGCCCAGAGACCAGCGATGCCCATCGGCTTGCCATCTGCTCGGGTGATGCGCGTTGGTACTGCCCGGCCACTACGCCAATCCGGTTCGTAGATCGCCTCAGCCGGAATGATGCAATGCTGCGCCAGTCGCCAGGCATCTCGATACGAAGGCTTCTCATGTACCGTTTCCGAGCGGGCGTTATAGGTATTCCGGGCAATGCTTGCGCCCTTGGCCCAATGGGGAATCAGACCGAATGACCCAACCAGTAATTCGCGCAGTGGAACGGCTTCGTCGCCGACATCGGCAAATTCATGCTTGCGCAGAAACGGGCCGAAATACCCCGGCCACAAGCTGGATTTCAGATCAAGCGGCACCTCACTCACGCCGAAGTACGACTTGAGGCGGGCGGGATCGGTTTGCGGATCATAGTGGGCACACATGCGATCCAGCATACCAAAAGAAACCCCTCGGGTTTGGACGCCGAGGGGTTTCGGGACAACCGCGTTATTACTTGGTTGTCGGGGCAGTCAGGGTTGCAGCTTCCTTCTTTTCAGCCTTGTGGCCATGCTTGGCATGCTTATGAGCCGGTTTTGCTGCTTCAGGCTTGGCCGCTTCGACCTTGGCCTCGGTCTTGACAGGTTCAGCGGCCTTCGGTGCTTCAACTTTCTTCTCGGCAGCGGCCGGCGCCGGGGCAACCACCTTGGCTGACGGGGCGGTCGAAGGGGCCGGGGTGGCAGTGCCCTGGGCAAAGGAAGCGGAAGCAAAGCCAGCAGCAACAGTCAGGGCAACGAGGATCTTGGAAACTTGCATTTTGAATCTCCTAAACAGGTAGGTTGTTGTTCATTTTCAGGTGCTGACAACCTTTTGCAGCGCCATGGGCCGAATAACGCGCCGTGTTGCGCCGCCGATGTCAGCAGAAACGTAAGCCTGTGTATCCGCCTATAACCCAGATGTATCGGGCGATTTCACGGGCAGGCAATGCAGTCCAAATGCATACAGTATTGCGCCTTGTTGAGTACTGTACGAATATACAGTTAATCAACAACAAGGAGCCGATCATGATTCGTATCGTCTGCCCACACTGCCATGCCCCATTGGCCGCGAATGAACTGGAACAAGCCCGCGTCGATGGTTGCCTGAGCTTGATCTGTCCGGAGTGCGCATCTGTCCTCCTCTCCGACAAGGAGCGGGAGTATCACACCCTGGCGGAGCATTACCCCGAGATGGCCCATGCCTGAGTTGTCATTACGCCTGGATGATCTGCCGGGTGTCTTCGTTCCTTTGCCCGGCGCACCGCGCCTGGCCTTGCCTATTGACGAGGTGCGGGTCTCCGCCGGCTTTCCGAGTCCTGCCGCTGACTATGCCGACAATCGGCTCGACATCAACGAGTACCTGATTCGCAATCCAGTCTCGACCTTCTTCTTTTCTGTGGAAGGCGATTCCATGCAAGGGGCTGAGATATTCGATGGCGATATTTTGGTGGTCGACAAGAGCATTCGGCCCCGGCATGGACACATTGTTGTTGCCTTCGTCGATGGCGAGCGCCTGGTCAAACGGCTTTACCAGCGCGCTGGCCGGGTTGCCTTGTTGGCCGAGAATCCGAACTATCCCCCCTTGGAAATCCGGGATGGCATGGATCTCCTGATCTGGGGCGTGGTGACAGGCAAGTTCAAACACTTTGGCGCCTGAGCCATGGCCGTGTTTGCCCTGGTCGATTGCAACAACTTCTACGCGTCATGCGAGAAGCTATTCAATCCCAGACTCAAAGATACGCCGGTCGTCGTACTTTCCAATAACGATGGCTGCGTCGTTGCCCGGTCGGCCGAAGTCAAAGCGCTAGGCATTCCGATGGGCGTGCCCTGGTTCAAGATCCAGCAGGAAGCCAAACGCCACGGAATTGTCGCATTCAGTTCCAACTATGCGCTCTACGCCGACATGAGCAATCGGGTGGTCGAGATCCTCTCGTCCTTCTCGCCGAACATTGAGGTGTATAGCATCGACGAGAGCTTTCTCGATCTTTCTGGCTTTGAGCGGATCGGCTACCACGCCTATGGCGTGGATATCCGGCAACGCATTGCCGACTGGCTGGGACTCGCAGTTTGTGTCGGCATCGGCCCCACCAAGACATTGGCCAAGCTGGCCAATCATTGCGCCAAGAAGAAGCTGGCAGGAGAGGCTGGTGTATGTGACTTCACGAGTATTTCCCCATCCGAGCGTTTGGCACTGTTTGAACGGATCGACGTTGGCGAAGTTTGGGGTGTCGGCCGCAAGATTGCCGCCAGACTCGAATCCATGGGCATTATCACCGTTCGGCAATTGCACGATGCCGATGCCGAAACCTTGCGCAGTCGCTTCTCCGTGGTACTGGAACGAACGGTTCGTGAGTTGCGAGGGATCTCCTGCCTTGACCTGGAAGAGGTCGTGCCTGACAAGCAACAGATCATGAGTAGCCGGTCCTTCGGTACCTTGATCTATGAGCGGGCGGAACTCGCGGAGGCGGTGGCCAGCTACATCGCCCGAGCGGCAGAAAAGCTGCGGGCACAGGACGCACTGGCGGGGGCACTGCAGGTCTATATCCGGACCAATATCTTCAAGCCGGAGGTGCCTCAGTATCAACGGGCCATGACCATCCCACTGCCAGAGGCCAGTGCTGACACGCGAGTGCTGACTCAATGGGGGCTACGCCTGTTACGCCGGATTTATCGGCCCGGATATGGCTATCACAAGGCTGGGATCACCTTGATGGAGATTGTGCCTCGGACCAATCAGCAGTTCTCGTTGTTTGTACCGAGCAGCCAAGCGTCAGGTCGCAACGACAAGCTGATGGCGACGCTTGATTCAATCAACGGGAAATATGGACGTGGGGCATTGCGATTGGCGGCGGAAGGAGTGACGAAGCCGTGGCAGATGCGGCGGGGGAATCTATCGCCGCGATATACGACAGACTGGGAAAGTGTTGCCAGGGTTTGGGCACGATAGCGGGCCGAAAATCGACCATATCATAACGGTCGTTGTCCAGATGAGTCGGGGCGGTCAGTAATTTGCCGCTTACCCGCCGTCCGGACTAAAGAGTGTCTAGAAATCTCCGACTGTCACCGTCGAGAAGGAGGAAGCGCCACAATCCTTCGACACGATAGTCGTGCCAGCTCAGGAGGATGGATTCAACGAAGTTTTCCTTGGTGAGGATTGCTGGTACGCAATCAGGATTCAGGCAAAGTACATTCCGCAAATCAAGTACATCGCTGGGTATGTGACAGCCCCAACTTCGGCGATAACCCATATCGCCGAAGTTGCGACGATTACGTCGTATGAGGGCACCGGGAAGTACATCGTGAAATTTAAGGGCCCTGCTGAAAAGATCGGGCCAATCCCTTTGGCTGATGCTGGAATTGGGGCAACGCCAATTCACGAGAAAATACATGTAAGGAAATACGCCATCGAGTGGGTGAATTCGGAGCAGCGAAGCGCGACGAATTCACCACGAGATCAGTCGCCGAAGGCGAATGCATTGCGTCGGATGAAATGCAAAATTCCGTGGCCGTTCGGGAAAAATTGAACGCAATCCCAAAGTTGTATTTGACGGTGATCGGAGGACCATTCGAGGGTTGCGTGCTTCGCACGTGATTTGCGGTAGTTCCTCAGCTTCGCGTTGTCACTACTCGCAAATCAGGTCTTTTTCTTGCAACCGGGGAGGCAGGGGCATTGCCCCGTTTGAGTTTGACCAACTCGCACAACTCCTGTCGGGTTCGCTGCGCTGCCATTGCTGGCGGTGTGTTACGGATCGTGGATGAAAAGTTGAAGAGTAATTCCCAAGCTGACCCATCATCGAGGCCATCCACACGGAATCGCTGAAACTTTGGCCGGCATCACCCGGCAGGCTCGTTATTGCGGCTCCACGCAATCTGTTCCCATCGCTGCCGGTCAGTTAGGGTATGGCTGGCTGAGTCGTCTATCTGCTTGTGTTCGTGCTTGTCTCGACGCTGGACAGGGGTATTTATGTCTAGGGGCGCTAAAATTATCTATCGGCTACGAGATGTCCTATGCAATTTTCATTCTGGTTGATTGGCATTGTGGGGCCAAAAACCTACAGAGAGGTCAGGTGCCTTCAGCTGGTACCGATATGTGTGTTTTAGCATCGTGGCGCTCTGCCGTAACTTGGCCGTTCATCAGAAGTGGCAGTAGCCAGTCACGCAAGGTAGATAGTTCGCGGATTTCCTTTATGTTAAGTCGAATTTTTTCCACGAGCGGGTTAAAGAATGATTGGAAGCTCAATAGGACAGGAGAACCCTTTTCAGGTGTTGCTATGCGGTAGTTTTTCATTACCGACCAATCTGCCCGTGGCATTTTCGAGCCGGTGCTGCCATGTGTTGCAGCTTTAATGAATTTATCGGAAAACACTGTTTCCAGCGCCAGTCCTAATACTTCCTTCGATTTCGGGCGCATGACAATCGTGTCTGTCGAGGTGATACCGTCCATCATCGCTAAGCCTACTTTATGTAAGTAAGGACGGATTTTGCCAAACAGGATATCTCCATCCTGAAATGCGGTCTTATTGCTTGACGCTTGGTCGGCTGTTGACCATGAGGTGATCGCAATACTTTTCCGAGCGATATGCTCTAGGCCTATGTATGGTGTGCTCGCATCGAATGCTTCTGGAATAGCGCCATCCTTGACAATAGAAACCAAATCATCTAGCTGAGTAACTTTCCAATCTGCCGGAATTTTGTTTTTTAGGACATCGTTCCAGGCCATAGTGCCACCGCTGGTCTTGTAAGGACGGCCTAGGTCGTTTGGGAAGTCGAACTGCACAAACCAATATTCGTACATCTCCTTCGCTAACTTCTCCAATTCTGCATTGATGCGGTTGTTGCAGTCGATTTTTTTGTCAATCGAATACAACACATCCCCGATTTTTTGTTGCGCATATTTTTCTTCTGGATGGCGAACAAGAATATTCTCGAACGTTTTTGCCGAAATCCCTGCAACTGTAGAACCAGAATTGTTTCTAAATATCTCTTTTTGTCCAGCTGGCGACTGAAGGTAATACTTTAAGAAAGCTGCATCAATTTTTGAATTTACTCTAAGGGCGTAAAGTCTCTGGCTCAATACT
Source organism: Dechloromonas sp. ZS-1 (assembly GCF_039649255.1). Classification (NCBI taxonomy): domain Bacteria; kingdom Pseudomonadati; phylum Pseudomonadota; class Betaproteobacteria; order Rhodocyclales; family Azonexaceae; genus Dechloromonas; species Dechloromonas sp. ZS-1. Next base: position 8,964 of record NZ_JBDIYD010000008.1, read on the forward strand.
ATTTTTTCATCTGAGTCCCACAGCATCACTTGGCCCGAAGGTGCTTCCGAAGTGAGAAGCAAGTCACCTCTCTTAACTTCCTCCTTCATCCACTTTTGGTAAAGTTCTTCGTCGGCGTAATTGATTGAATCCAGTTTGTCTAGGCCACTGAATTTGACGTTATTTGCTGATAATGCTTTGTACCCGTTTTGAGCCCATTCATGCCCCAGCTTTTTCGGTGTTCTTCCGCGATAGTCAATTACCTTTGATAAGCATTTTGATAAAGGTGTTACTTTCCATTTATTGCTCATATGTTAACCCTGCCAACTGCTTCTTGATTATTTTTTCTAGCTTTACTGATTCCTCGAATAGTTCATCAATATTGGCTGTGTGTTTTTTAATTTTTTTTGCGAACTCTGCCGGTGTTAGGTCACTGTATTCAATATCCACTTCGAAATACTGTCCGGCGCTTAGGGAGTAGTTTTTTGCGGCAATGTGCTCATAACTCACCACTACTGAGAAATCCTTCACCAACTGCTTGGCGTTGAATGTGGCGATGATGCGGTCTTCTTCTTCTGTTGATAGAAGTGTCTTCTGGTTCTTTCCATCCTTGACCTTGGTACCGAGACTGGAGGCATCAATTAGCACCACATTGGCTTTGTTGGAGGCGTCAATGAACAGGATGGAAACATTGGTACCGGTGGTGGCAAAGATGTTGCTGGGCATGGAGACCACTCCGGCGAGCATCTTGTTATCGACTAGATGCTGACGGATACCTTTGTCGATGCCGCTTTGTGCTGTGATAAAACCGGTAGGGACTACCACAGCTGCTTTGCCCCCCGGTTTGAGGGAGTAAATGATGTGCTGGAGGAAGAGCTGATAGATAGCCATCTTATCGACGGCCTGTTTTGGAATATTCGGCACTCCGGCAAAGAAGCGTTCTTGATGCTCCTTGGTATCCAATTCATTCCGAAAATCTGAAAAATCCATCTTGAAAGGTGGATTGCTGACGATGTAATCGAACTTTTTGAGCGCTTTTCCCTCCCGGTGGTAGGGGTGGAGCATGGTATTGCCCTGGATGATGTTGGGGATGGAATGCACCAGGTTGTTCAGGATCAGATTCAGACGCAACAGGCTGGATGATTTTTGCGAGATGTCCTGCGAGTAGATCGAACAGCGCAGCTCGCCGATGGCGTGGGCGATGTTCATCAACAACGTGCCGGATCCCGCTGAGGGGTCGTAGCAGCTCACGTTGCTGATTTTTCCGCGTACCGAATCAGGCACCAGGATTGCGGCCATGATCTTGGCTACTGCGTGCGGGGTGTAGTACTCGGCGTATTTGCCGCCGCTGTCTTTGTTGTAGTCCTTGATCAGGTACTCAAACAGAGCGGCGTAAAAGTCATACTTCACGCTGAATATCCGCTCAAAACTGAAGTCGCCTAGTTTGTTGATGATGGCTCGACAAAAATCATCGCGCTTGGACGGGTCGGTGATGAATTCGCTGACCCGATCGAACAGCGTAACCTTGGCTCCACCATCAGTTTTGACGGCGAAGATGTCGTTGTTAGTGATTGCGATGTCACGCAGCGTGTCGTCAAACAGCTTGGCGAATTCGGGCGCGTTCTGCCTTCCAAACAGATGGGCGATGAAGTGCTCTGGTTTGAGGCGGGCGGTATCTGGACCCATCTGCATTTGCAGCATTTCCAGCTCGTCAGCGCTTAAATCAGATATGGCTGCTTCCCAGCTTTCAGTTTTGACAAGTTCTGGCCGAATTTTCTTGGCTTCGAACGCGAATTTGTCGTTGAGAAACTTGTAGAGGAATACCTGTGTGATGATCTTGAACTCGTTGCCATCGTTTCCTAAACCATAGGTGGCGCAAATGGCCTTGAGGCTGTCAATAAGTTCGCGGGTGCGTTGCTCAAACTGCTGAGTTACCAAACTGTGTACTCCTAAACTGCTGCCCTGAAGCCCTCACGGCCTCCGGCTGAAAATTCATTCATGTATTCGGCTACCACCAACTGATTGATCGTTCGGGTGGCATCGGGTGTTAGCTTGATGCGCTGGCGGGTGTAAAACTCACCAATCACGATGGGTTGCATCATCCGCTCAAAGTAGGTCTCATTGGCTAACAACTGGGTATTTTGCAACACTTGCTCGTCTGCCAGTGCTTTGACGCTTACCAGGGCATCAAAAAGGTGGCGCTCGGTCTGAGTGACATTGCCACGCTCCTGCAGGCGCTTGTGAATACGGGTGTATTTCGCATCACCTCGATATTTGGCACGTAGCAGATTGTTCTGGCGATTCAGCTCTTTGACCTTGTCATGGATAGCGTTTAGCGCTCCGATGTTGGCGGTCATCTCCTCTTGACTGACTTCGTTCAGTTTTTTCTTCTTGAATAGCCGCTCAAGCTCCTCGCGCAGGGTGACGAACTTGAGGTCTTGTTGATCGAAGTTTTCGGCAAGCGCTTCACGGGTCTGGCGCAGAGTATTTTTCAGCTTGTCGGCCAGTACCAGTTCTTCTTCCTTGATCTTGACGAACTTGAACAGCACGTCTTCCAGCGCGACATTGAGCAGATTGCTGGTGTCGGTTGCTGATTCGATGCTCTCCTTCAAGTTGAGCAGGTCGAGATGGTTGCAGGTTTCGCGGTAGAGCTGGTTGAGTTTGTGGAAATCAAGCTGCTGCAACAGCGTGTAATCGCCTTGTAGGCGGATCAAGTTGTAGAGGTTACGGGCATCCGCCAAGGCCTTCTTGAGTGCCAGTACGGCAGTACGGTCCTGCATCTGGCTTATCTGGCGGGAGAACTCTTCGGCGTTTTCAGTATTGAAGCTGAACAGGATGTCCTTGATGGCCTCGATTTCTTGCTCGATTTCCTCTGCTGACTTGAACAGATTCGAGTAGTGCTCGATTTCATCGCCCAGTTCGGATTGCAGTTCGTCGAAGTAATCCTTGTTTGTCTTATCGAATTCCTTACGGATATCCGCAAAATCCACCACATAGCCGTAGCGGAAGTCCTTGTAGGTGCGATTCACGCGGGTTAGGGCTTGCAACAGGTTGTGCGCCTTGATGATGCGGCCGAGGTACAGCTTTTTCAGACGCTTGGCATCAAATCCGGTGAGTAGCATGTTGTAGACAAACAAGAGGTCGATCTTGCCTGCCTTGAAGTCTTCCACCCATTGTTTTCGCTCGTTTTTGCTGCCTACGTCGTGCAGGATCAAGGCGGCGCATTTGACACGGTATTCCTGCTGGATTTTGGCCGTGTAGCTCTCAGGCTCTGCTACGCATTTCAATGGGTGATCCGGGTCCTGCGATGTGTTCGCTGGTGAAGGTTGAGTTGCATAGACAGTGTTGAATATGTCGAACATCTGCCGGGCCTGTTCGGCACTGTCGCAAATGACCATGCCACCAATACTTCCGTCGCCCAAAGCACTACGGCTTTTCTCAAAATCACGCACGATGTAATCGAGCATGGGTTCGACAAACTTTGGATGTGAATAGATCAGTTTTCGATCAACGTCACCCTGCTGAAGCTTGACGGCTGCTAGCGCTTCTTGCAGCGAGAGTTTGTAGTTGGTGACGATCTCTTCACGGATGAGGCGAAGAGTGTAGCCATCGGAAATAGAGGCGTTGTAGTAGTACTTGTGGATGTAATCGCCAAACAACGAACGTGAGTTGTAGTCGTCGCCCAGAAGCGGCGTGCCTGTGAGCCCGATCTTGATTGCATTACGGTCTGATTGGCTGAGGTTGGCCAGGAAGCTACCCTCTGGGTTGTAGCTACGGTGCACCTCATCAAGGAAATAGACGCGCTGGATGCTGAAGTCGTAATCCTCAGCACGAACCACATCGGGGTCGTCCTGGAACTTCTGAATATTGACGACCGTTATTTCAGGTTTGCCACTGTGGTTGTGCAGTACCTGTGTGGTCTTGATGTCTCGGGCAAAAGCGTCACGACTATCAATGGTATGTACGACCAGACCACGGCTAGAAAACTCGCGCTGCGCTTGAATGAGCAGATCGAGACGATCAACAATGAAGTAGAACTTGGGGATGATTCCTTGTTGCTGGAAGTAATCCGTCAGGAAGCGGGTGTTGTAATACGCCAGCGCTGTTTTTCCGCTCCCTTGCGTGTGCCAGATGATGCCCTTCTTAACCCCTGCGTTTAGTTTCTTCTCGATGGCTTTGGTTGCAAACAGCTGGGGATAGCGCATGACATGCTTCTGTAGGCCATCCGTTTCATTTACGTAGGCCAGCGCAAAGCGCAGCAGGAACGACAGGCGATCACGGCTGAACAGCGAAGTGCAAATGCGGTTGGTCGGAGTATCAGGCGCTTTATTACTTAGAAACTCGGGACTGTGTTTGATGACATTGAGGTTGTTGTCACGTAGCACTTCGTTTTCGATGGCGTCATCTTCCTCCCTAAGGAGTTGGGTGAGGTCCAGCGTCTCCACCTCAAGATCTTCACGGAAATAGTTGAAGACTGGTGAGTCATACGAAGGGCTGGCGTAAAACGCACCCTCGATAGGCTGTGGCGAGCCATCGTCGTACTCCATGTTGTTGGAGAAGACCATCAGCTGTGTGATGTTGATGAACCGGCGAAAACGTGGATTTCGACTGCGTGTGATGATGCGGTTACGCTCGGCCAATACACCCTCTCGGTTGTTTGGCTTCTTGACTTCGATAAACGCGAGCGGCATTCCGTTTATCAGCAGCGTGATATCCGGGCGGAATTCGTCATCGCCGTTCTTGCAGGTCAATTCGGTGACAACATGAAAGCTGTTATTCGAAAAATCCTTGAAGTCGATCAACTTGATCCCTGATCGCTCAGTGAGTTTTTCGTAAAAGACCTTGCCGAGGTCCTCGTTGTCGAGCGATAGCTTTACGTCAATCAAAAGGCGTTCGATGTCGTCGCTATCTATCGACGGGTTGATCCGTGCAATGGCGCTGCGGAACAGCTCAGGGAAGATGTTGGTTTCCTCATCCCACTTGGTGTCCTTTAGGGATAGGTAGCTGTAGCCAAGCCTGATCAAATGCAGAATGCAGGGAATCTTGACCCTTGAGTCTTCACTGAAAACCATCTGCTGTACTCCTCCCTGTTACTTTTTATGGGGCATGACCATGTCAAAGTGGTAATAATGCCATGCTTACATAGGAGCAGCCCTGCCAGGGGCGTGCAAGAGGTGATCTATCGTATGAAAATGACCGTCGTTGCTGGATTTTTGTTGTTTTCACTCTCCGCATTCGCCGATGTGGCAGGCGTTGTCGTGGGCGTTGCAGACGGTGATACCGTCACGGTGCTTGATGCCGACAAGACCCAACACAAGGTTCGCATTGCCGGAATCGATGCTCCCGAAAAGGCTCAACCATTCGGACAGCGGGCCAAGGAACGGATGAGCACCTTGGTATTCGGGAAAGAGGTACGCCTTGAAGGCGATAAACAGGATCGCTACGGTCGAACTGTAGCAAAGGTATGGGTGTCACCACCGGATTGCCAGCGTTGCCCCAAAACTCTCGATGCTGGACTCGCCGTGCTGACATCCGGTCTTGCGTGGCATTACAAGAAATACCAGAACGAGCAGAGCCCTGAGGACCGCGAGCGTTACACTTTTGCCGAGGACGAAGCACGATCAAAACGGGCTGGCCTCTGGTTGGAGGGCAATCCTGTACCACCTTGGGAGTGGCGAAAATCCAGGCGCTTTGGTGGTGAGCAGAATGCGAACAGGTAGTGACAAAACAATAGAGGGGCATCGCTGATGCCCCTCTATTGTTTTGTTTGGCCTGATCTCGCGAGATCAGGCAGATTTGGCCGCTTTCTTTGCCTTTCGACGGCAGTTGTACCAGTAGGTAACAGCGCCTTTCTCGGTAAGCGTTGCGCCCTGGACGAAGGCAGCGATAAGCGCGCAGTTCAATTAACTCAGGAAGCTGCCTAACTGGGCGATGGGAATCGTAGCCATGTCGCGTTGATTTCACTGAATTAGGCTGCGGTAAATAAAAGTTCATGCAACATCAATGTTAAGAGGGATGATTTGAGCCCCCGCTTTCAGTTTTTCCAAGTAGTCCGCCCACAACTGCATCATGGCTCTTCTTTCTTTCAGAAACTTGGTGCGGTTATAAGCGGTGCCGAGGGCATCAGCGACTTGGTGAGCTAATTGGTGTTCAATGACTTCCGGTTTGATGTGTAGCTCTTCGTGCAGAATGGTTCGGGCCATTGCTCGAAAGCCATGTCCGGTAATTTCGGTTTTGGTGTCGTAGCCCATCCGGCGCAGAGCTGCGTTAATTGCTGCGTCGCTCATGGGGCGTTGGGGGTCGCGTCCGGGAAAAACGTAGCGGCCATGGCCGGTTAGAGCATGTAGTTCTTGCAAAATGGCAATGGATTGAGAAGCAAGTGGAACTAAATGCTGTGTTTTGGTTTTTGTGATGAAGTAACGCCATTCTCCCTTTTCCAAGTTGAAGCCGCCCCATTCCGCCTTTCGCAGTTCTCCTGGGCGCACAAACAGTAATGGGGCTAACAATAGTGCGCAGCGAACAACGAATGTGCCTTTAAAGCCATCGATTGCGCGCAGTAGTTCAGCGACACTCTTTGGGTCTGTGATGGAGGGAAGGTTCTCCGTTTTTGGGGCTGGAATTGCACCTTTTAGGTCGGGGCATGGATCGCGCTCGGCCCGGCCTGTAGCAATCGCATAGCGGAAGCACTGGCTGATTTCGCTCTTTGCTTTGTGGGCGGTATAACGAGCTCCGCGAGCATCAATTCGACGGAGCACCGCTAGTACTTCGGGAGCAGTGATTTCGGCAATAGGGCGCTTTCCCATCCAGGGGAAAACATCTTTTTCAAGGCGAGCCAGCGCTTTTTTGTATTGTGCCTCTTCGATATTGCTGCGTTTGTTCTCCAGCCATTCGCGGCAAATGATCTCAAAGCTATTTGCATTGAGGGCTGCCCGGGTGGCTTTTGCCGCTTTGCGTTGTGCGCCAGGGTCGACGCCATCGGCCAGAAGCTTACGTGCTGCGTCACGCCGTTCTCTTGCATCCTTGAGGCTAATCTCCGGATAGACCCCCACGGATAGGGTTTTGCGCTTGCCGTCAAAGCGGTAATCAAGCCTCCACCACTTTGAACCGTTGGTGTTGAGCAGCAAATAGAGGCCGCCACCATCGGTCATCTTGATGGATTTTTCTTGTGGCTTTGCGGTTCGAATTCCGATGTCGGTAAGTGCCATGACGGTAACCTTCGTTGGCGGTAGGTGAGTTACCGTCAATCCTACCGTCAGTTACCGTTGGATTTCAATACACTACTTTGGACTGCGCTAGACGTAAAAAAGGCTGGAAACCCTTTGTATATCGTGGTTTCCAGCCTTTTTTGGACTTCTTTAGACTAATTCTTGGTGCCCGGGACGGGAATCGAACCCGTACGCCTTTCGGCTCCGGATTTTAAGTCCGGTATGTCTACCAATTTCATCACCCGGGCCAGGGTGAACACGCAGTCAGTCCGTGCTGAATCTCGGGGAAGTGCTGTGGCTGCGTGTGGTCGCAGCGCGCTGCAGGGCGCGCGCGAGGCGTGATTCTAGCAATGCACGGCAGATTTGGGCAGCTTTTAAAGGGGTTAAGTTTGAGTGTGTTTTGCCGATAGCAGGATCAGTACGTATCAAGCGCAGAGGAATGAGCGTGAAACTGATCTATCGCAGCGAGCACTATTGCATTGTTGATTATCCGGCCCATGAGGCGGTTGAGTTGCTCGACAAGCAGGGATTCCGCTCGTGTTTTCTGAGTGGGGCGGCGGCGCGTCTGTTTCAGCAGGAAATGGCGCTGGCCGGTTCCGATCCCTCGCAGGATGCAGGGCTGGATGCATTGCTCAGCCGTTATTGTGTTGATGCGGCACGTCCCATCCTCTTTCACTGACGTGGTAGAATGCGGGCCGGTTTAGATTAACTGAGGAATGCGGCCAAAATGGGTGACGTGAATAGCAGCTACGTTTCGGATCACACGAAGTGGATGAACGACATGCTGGAAAAGAATCCGGCTTGGGTTGAGGATCAAAAGGCTGGTCGCGCCATGTGGTGGGACAAGAAGCAGGATGTCGATACGACGACGCGTCAGGCTGAGTCCAAGGTTGCACAAAAACCCTACCCGTACGATGTAAACTTCTACGGCGAGTGATACTCGCTTGATCCGGCGCCTTGGCGCTGGGTAGTCATCAAACCCCCGCGAGTCGGGGGTTTTGTTTTTTCAGCACCCGCTGTTTTTCGGTTCCGGATTGGTGTCCGGGCGATCTGGCGCTCTTGCTGACCGGCATGCCCTGGTTCTGCCTACTCCGCAGGATCGTTTTGGCGATCTTTCGCCTGGCGGGCTGGCATGGATATGAAACGGGGCGTGTCAAAACAGCAGGCGTAAAAAAAGCCCCCGGGAACGGGGGCTTTTCTTGTGGCAAGGTACCAGGGGTACCTCAGCCTCGCTGAAGGCCAATTACTTGGCGGCTTCGGCCGGCTTGGCTTCAGCAGCCGGGGCAGCAGCCGGGGCAGCGGCTTCAGCCGGCTTGGCTTCAGCAGCCGGGGCAGCAGCCGGAGCGGCAGCCGGGGCCGGAGCAGCAGCCGGTTCTTCCTTCTTACCGCAAGCGGTCAGGGCCAGGGCGAGCAGAGCAGCAGCGAGGATAGACTTGTTCATGGGGTTTTTCCTTATCGATAAGAAACAAAAAAGCTAATAGACTGGGAGATCAGGAGCGACCTAATCAGCCAAAGATTATAGCAAAGCTTACGCGTCATGTAAGCTAATTGTTGCGCTGCATTATGGTGTTTGTGTAACAGCCAATTTACAAATCACAAACCCAGCGTGCTCCGGCGAATGGCTTCGCCCGATTGCATTCGGATTTCATCAAAACGCCCGCCATAGCCGCGGATTTCTCCGGGTTCATCGATCAGCAACTTGCAGCGGGGCTGATTGGTCTCGAAGCGGATGACTGCATGCTCACGGTCTGCAATGAGCAAGCTGTCTCGAAGGTGTGCCAATTCCGGCCCGCTTTGCTGCACTGCACAGACATGGCTGTAAGTTTCCATCAACTGTAATAGGCGTGGGTGCTGGTTGAGCAGCAAGGTGGCATCGCGGACGATCAGGCTCAAGCGCATGCCGTTGCCCGGGCTACGCAGCAGGCGCTCGATTTGGGTGATTTGCGCTGGGGCATCCAGCTTCAGCCAGGCGAGGTCCTGATCGTAGATTTCGAGATGAGATGCCGCCAGGCCGATAACCTGCCAGGCTGCCTGTTGATAGTCGCTCCAGGTGGTGAAGAGGTCTCTGCTCATGATGTGCGATGCAGTGTGGCGGGGTCGTATGAATGGCTAGGCAGTCTTGTTGATCCAGTTTGCGATCAGGGTGTGTAGCTGGCCGGGATCAACCGGCTTGCAAATATGTTCGTTCATGCCTGCCGCGATGCAGGCCGCACGGTCTTCTTCAAAAGCATTCGCGGTCATGGCGAGGATTGGCGTGTTGCGGTTGTACGAGTCCTGGCGAATGGCTTGCGTTGCCTTGATGCCATTGATGTTGGGCATTTGCATGTCCATGAAGATCAGGGCATAGCTGCGTTGCCGTGCAAATGCGATGGCTTCTGCGCCATCCTTGGCAACGTCTACCGAGAGGCCGATGTCTTCCAGCAGGCAGCGTGATACTTCCTGATTGAGGGGCTCATCTTCCGCGAGCAGAACGCGGTAACCCGCAAAGGCGGTGGAAAGGGGACTGGCAGCAGTACTGTCAGGTGCATGCAGATTTCCGTCTGTGCTGGACACCGGGTGCTCGAAAGGCATCTCGAACCAGAAGGTGCTGCCCAACCCCGGCATGCTGTCTAGCCCGATTCGTCCCCCCATCAACTCGACCAGCCGTTTGCTGATGGCTAGTCCCAAACCGCTGCCGCCATATTTTCTGGTCATGCTGCTGTCGGATTGCTCGAAGGCTTGAAAGAGCCTGTGCTGCGCATCCGGCGGGATGCCAATCCCGGTATCCCGGACTTCAAAGCGAATGGTCAGTGCCTGCGGTGTGTCCTTGAGCATGTGGGCAGACAAGGTCACGCTGCCGTGTTCGGTAAATTTGATGGCATTGCCCACCAGATTCAACAAAATCTGGTCGAGCCGCAGCGCGTCACCGATCAGTGGCGTACGGGCCAGGCTTTCCGTCATGCTGAAAACAAGCTGAAGGTGCTTTTCCTCTGCTTTGTGAGCAAGCGTGTTGCCCAGTGTTTCGATCGAATCGGCCAATGTGAGCGGCTGACGCTGGAGGATCATGCGCTCGGCGTCGATTTTCGAGAGGTCGAGAATGTCGTTGAGAATCCGCATCAGGTGGGCTGCTGCGCGTTGTGCTTTCTCGAGTTGGTCCTGGCTTTTGGGGTCGCGGATGTTGCGCCGGACGAGCCCGATCATGCCGAGTACGCCATTCATCGGCGTGCGCAGTTCATGGCTCATGTTGGCCAGAAAACTGCTCTTGGCTCGGTTGGCTGCTTCGGCGGCCTCTTTCGCCTGATGCAGCGAGAGTTCGTTGGCACGCAAGCGGAGATTGTCACTTTTGATCGCCTGAACCAGGCGCCACATGGCTGCGGCTGTCAGGGCGCCCAGCACCCAAACCAGTAGCCGGAGTCGGAATGCCCATGCCTCTGCGGTCTGAACCTCGGTCATGGTGCGTTGCGCCACCAGGGAATTGAATTCGCTAATCGGACGCATGATGCGCGCCTTGGCTTCGCGGTAAGCCGTGTCGTTGAGCATGCCGATGGCGCGCATGCGCTCGGCCTGGCTGGGGGCGTTGTCGATGATGCGCATGGCGGCAAATTCCGTGGCGGTGAGCGCGTCGGAATGGGTGGCCGCTTCGCTGAGTTTGGCAAATTCGTCCTGTGTGAAACCGGCTTTGCTCATGAGCTCAAGCAGGGCGATGGCCTCGCCGGCCGGGCGGGGGCGTTGGTCCTGGTCATTGACCAGATCCCAGTAGACATTCCAGTAGTTGAGCGGACGTGGCTGCTTGCCGTTGCGGATGTCGAGGATTTCCTGGTAGTGCTGCTTGTATCTGGGGAGCCCGGTCGTCACATAGGCATTGACCATGCGGCTCAGATCGTCTGAGGATTGACGCAGTTCGTCAGACAGCAGAAACGAGATCTGGCGCTTGTCATTGGCCTGGTCGATGGATTTTTCCGCCTGGACGTAGGCCACAAAGGCTACGGCGAGCAGGCAAACGGCCGCAATCGCAAGCCAGAGCCGGCGCGTTGTGTCTTTCTGATCTGTCTCGTGGGCTAAGCTGTGCATTCGTCTTGAGGGGCGTTTGTCGGTCGGTTGCACTTGAAACAATCATACCGCGCGCCATCTCGGCGTAGTGAATTTGCACGGTATGGACCGGACCTCGTCCGGCGAAGGTGCTTTGGGTGATGGCTCACGCAACACGTCGCCGCAGAGGATTGATAAAATTTGGCCTTTTTTCGGAGTCGACCGTGCCAATCGGAGTTGTCGAGTCGCTGGATCATGAAGCGCGGGGGATTCTGCGTCAGGATGGCAAGGCCATTTTTGTCGATGGGGCCTTGCCGGGCGAGACGGTTGAGTATGCAAGTTTCCGGCGCAAGCCGAAGTACGAGCTGGCGCATCTGGTCGAGGTGAAATCACCCTCGCCGGCACGCGTGACGCCGCCGTGCCCGCACTACGGGATTTGTGGTGGTTGCGCCATGCAACACATGGAGCCCTCGGCCCAGTTGGCCGTCAAGCAGCGTGTGCTGGAAGACAGCCTGTGGCATATCGGTCGCGTTCGGCCGGAGCATATCCTGCCCCCGATTCAGGGCGGCAGCTGGGCGTATCGCCATCGGGCCCGCCTCGGTGTGCGCAATGTGCCGTCAAAAGGCGGCGTCTTGATCGGTTTTCACGAAAAACGCAGCAGCTATATTGCCGACCTGCGTTCCTGCATGGTGTTGCCGCCGCATGTGTCGGCGCTGCTGGAGCCGTTGCGGACGCTGATCGCCAAATTGTCGATTTCAGACCGTCTGCCGCAAATGGAAGTGGCGGTGGGTGAGGCGTGTACGGCGCTGGTTTTGCGTATCCTGCAGCCGTTGACCGTCGCCGACGAGGCCTTGTTGCGCCAGTTTGCCGATGCACATGGCGTGGTGTTCTATCTGCAGCCCAAGGGGCCGGACAGTGCGTATCGCTTTTATCCCGTGCCGGGGCCGAAGCTGTCGTATCGCCTGCCGGAATTTGGCCTGGATATTGAATTCCGGCCCAATGAATTCACGCAGGTCAATCATCCGGTGAATCGTGTGCTGGTGCGGCGCGCCCTGCGTCTGCTCGACCCGCAGCCGGGTGAGCGGATTGCCGACATGTTCTGCGGTCTTGGCAACTTCACGCTGCCGATTGCCCGTTCCGGCGCCCGCGTGGTGGGCGTGGAGGGCAGCCCCGGCCTGGTACAGCGCGGGCGTGATGCGGCACAGGCCAATGGCCTGGTCGATCAGGTTGAATACGGCGTGGCCAACCTCTTCGAGTGCACCGAGGATTCCCTGGCGGCACTGGGGCGCTTTGACAAGATGCTGATCGATCCGCCGCGTGAGGGGGCCATCGAACTGGTCAAGGCGCTGGGGGAGGATGCGCCCCGTCGTATTGTCTATGTTTCCTGTAATGCGGCCACGCTGGCGCGTGATGCGGCGGTCCTGGTTTCGGTCAAGGGATACCGTTTCGTCTCGGCCGGTGTGGTGAACATGTTCCCGCACACGGCACACGTCGAGTCAATTGCCTTGTTCGAGCGCGACTGACAGCGCGAAAGCATGTAAAAAGGGCAGCCATTTGGCTGCCCTTTTTTGTTGCCGCGGGGGCGTTGACCGTCAGGATCAGTCGCGTTCGCCGGTCAGGGCCATGATCAGCTGCAGCAGGCTGACGAAGACGTTGTAGATATCGAGGTAAACCGCCAGCGTGGCCGTGACGTAGTTGGTCTCGCCACCATGCACGATGCGGCTGATGTCGTACAGGATGTACGCCGAGAAAATGCCGACAGCGGCAGCGGCGATGGTCAGCGACAGGGCCGGGATCTGGAAGAAGATGTTGGCAACGGCAGCCAGCAGGATCAGGATCATGCCGGCAAACAGGAATTTGCCGATGCCGGTGAAGTCACGCTTCGTGGTGGCGGCCAGCGAGGAGAGCACCAGGAAAATCGCACCGGTACCGCCTGCCGCCATCGCAATCATGGTGCCGCCGTTCGAGAAGCCCAGCGCGAATTGCAGGATGCGCGACAGCATCAGGCCCATGAAGAAGGTGAAGCCGAGCAGCAGGGCAACCCCCAGACCGCTGTCCTTGTTGCGTTCGATACCCCACATGAAGCCGAAGGCAATGCCCATGAAGAGCAAGAACGAGATCAGCGGGCTGCCGGCGAAGAAGCTGAACCCCATCTGAATACCGACCAGCGCCCCGAGGACGGTCGGCACCATGGACAGACCGAGCAGGAGGTAGGTATTGCGCAGCACGCGGTGGCTTTCCACCGGTACGCTGAGCGAACCTTGGTTGGTAAGATCGTATTGGGTATTCATGTCATCGACTCCATTGGGTAGTTGCTACGGTCAATAAGACTACCGGAGCCGCCCGGAAGTTTCAAATTCCCGGGCCGGGAGCAAGGCAGGGACTGGCGTCCGCAGCGGGCTGTGCTATCATGCGCGCCTTCCCGGGTCTGTGGCAGAGCGGTTGAATGCACCGGTCTTGAAAACCGGCGTGCCGAAAGGCATCGTGAGTTCGAATCTCACCGGACCCGCCAGAATGAATTTGATCGCACGCAGCGCTGCCGCTGTGTTGCTGAACCGCCTGAAATCGCCGTGGCCGCCATCGCTGAGATGGGTGTGCCGAGCTTCCTGCTCATGGCTGATCTCGGCGGTTTTTGTTTTTCTGCGCGCAGCCGGATTTCAATGCTTTCCGGCGGTCGACCGTCGGCGTTTCTTAAAAATTGAGGAAACGCCCGATTTCCTCTGAACGCGCCATCGTGTCGGCGTAGCCGAGATCGATCAGGCGCCGGGTGTAGGGCTTTTCAAACAGCAGGTAGCTGGTCAGGGCACCGCCGCTGCGGTTCATCGCGCCCAGGCCGGTCAGCATGATCTTGACCGGCGTCGGCAGGGCGCGCGCGTGCTCGGCGGCAATCCGGTCCAGTCGCTCCGAGGGGGCGATGACCAGGGTTTCGATGGGGCGCAGACTGATGCCGGCCTCGGCCCGAACGTGTTCCGGAATCTTCGAGAGGGTGTGGTTGATCCGCTGCAGGCGCTCGATGTCGACCGCGAGGCCATCGAGAAAAATGCTGGCCAGCGTGTGGCCGGCGATCTGGGCGAGGGGCGGGTAGCCTTCGCTGGTGCGTCGCTCCTGATGCTCGCGGGCGCGCCCGGCACCCACGACCAGGATGCGTTCCGCACCCAGGTGAATGGCGGGGGAGATCGGGGCCAATTGGCGCATTGAGCCATCCCCGAAATATTCCCGGTTGAGCCGGATCGCCGGAAAGATGAAGGGGATGGCACTGGAGGCCATCAGGTGGTCGACCGTGATGTCGGTGCGGATGCCGTGGCGTTGCGTGCGCTTCCAGGGTTCGGCATCCGGGTGTCCCTGAAAGAACGCAATGTTTTCGCCGGTGTCGTAGCCGGAGGCGGCGACGCTGACCGCATGCAAGGCGCCCTTCTGAATGGCGCGGTCAATCCCGGTGAAATCCAGATGCTGACTGAGCAGGCGGCGCAAAGGCGCGTTGTCGAGCAGGGAGCGGGGCGGGTGCTTGATCAGCCAGCCGAGGGCGAATGATGAGAGCCAGCGTGCACCGGTTGCCCCGATGCCCAGCGCGTCGGCGCGGTAGATGTCGCGCGCGTGCATGTTCTTCCAGATGCTGGCGAGCACCATGGTGGCTTTGCCGAAATCGTCGGCCAAGCAGGCAAGGCCGGTGGCATTGATGGCGCCGGCCGAGGTGCCGCAGAGAATCGGAAAGGGGTTTTGCTTGCGTTTGGGAGAGAGCTTCGCGATGGCGAGCAGGACGCCGACTTGATACGCGGCACGCGCGCCCCCGCCGGTCAGGACGAGTGCGGTGCGGGGAACAGCCGGGTCAGCGGGGTGGGCGGCCATGTGCTTTCTCTCTGGAAAGGCTCATGGCGCCAGTATAGGAGCCTTGTCCGGCCCGCTCAATCGGTTTCGATACGGGTGGCGTCGGCCCAGCAGTTGGGCGTTTCGTAGAGACGGACCTGCTGCAGGCGCAAGTGGTTGCCGTAGGTATCCTGATAGACCGCATCGAGGCGGTCAAAAGCGATGCGGACGAGGTTTTCGGCGGTCGGTACGCGGTCGAGAATGACGGTCTTGTGGCCGGGCAGGCTGGAGAGAAAGTCGACAATCGCCTGGTCGCCGGCATAGGCCAGGAAGGCGTGGTCCCATTCATCGACCAGATGGGTCTTGGCCAGATCCTTGACTTGCGAGAAGTCCATCACCATCCCGTTGGCGGCATCCCCCGCCTTGTTGATGATCCCGCCCGAGAGCGTGATTTCGATGGCGTAACGATGTCCGTGCAGGTGGCGGCACTGGCTTTTGTGGTCCGGGATGCGGTGTCCGGCATCGAATTCGAGGCGGCGCGTGATGAGCATGGCAATACGTTTCTGGGAGCAATTGGAAATTATACAATGGGGCATGCTTACCACTGATGATCATCGCCGCGACAGCGCCGGCCTTCGCTATGTTTATCCCGTCGTGTCGCGGCGGGCGGGCGGCGTGTCGGTAGGGATCAACCTCAATCCCAACAATGCCTGCAATTGGGCCTGTGTCTATTGCCAGGTCGAAGGGCTGACCCGGGGCGGGCCGCCGCCGATTGATCTGGCGCTGCTCGAGGATGAATTGCGCTTTTTCCTCAAGGATGTGCTGGAGGGCGACTTCATGCAGCGGGCGGTGCCGGAAACCGCGCGCCGCCTGATGGATGTGGCTTTTTCCGGTAATGGCGAGCCCACCAGCGCCCCCGAGTTTGCCGAGGCGATGGCGGTGGTGGCGCGGGTGATGGCGACGTATGGTCTGGCCGGTCAGTTGCCCGTGCGCTTGATTACCAACGGCAGTTTGATGCACCGCCCCGAGGTGCAGGCGGGGATTGCGCGTCTGGGCGAGTTGGGCGGGGAGGTCTGGTTCAAGCTGGATCGTGCCGAACCCGATGCGGTGGCCGACATTAACGGCGTGCCCTGGTCGGCGGAGCGCGTCGGGCGGGCTCTGGAAATCTCGGTTGAACGGGCGCCGACCTGGGTTCAGACCTGCTGGTTTGCGCTGGATGGGGAAGTACCATCAGCCACCGCACGGGCGGCCTACTGTACGCTCCTGAAACCCTTGGCGGCGCGTCTTGCCGGCGTGCATCTCTATGGTTTGGCGCGACCTTCCATGCAGCCCGCTGCGCCGCGCCTGTCGCGCCTCTCTGCGGAAGATCTGCAGGATTTTGCCGACGAGATCATAAAAAAAACGGGCATCAAGGTGATGGTTTCACCGTGACGCCCGTTTTCGTCCGCCAGGGACGCGGCATTAAGCCACTTTCTTGGCGTGGCTGCGAGCCGACTTCTTCAGGGACTTGAACAGTTCCGGTTCCTGGGACTTCAGGTACTCGACGACTTCCCAGTCTTCACGCTTGATCGACTTGATGTCGACTTGTTCGACGTGCACGAGGCGGAGCAGTTCGCGCACCGGCTTCGGCATGTTGCGGCCGCTTTCGTAGCGGGAGCCGCCGCTCTGGGTCACGCCCAGGGTGGACCAGAACTGTTGCTGGTTCAGGCCGAGCTTGCGGCGGATTTCACGGGCGTCAATCTTTTCGATGGTCTTTACAGTGCTCATTTTATGCATTCTCCGTAATCAGGTGGCGTGGATATACCCGGTCATCGTAAAGCGGTATGACTTAGGTCATATGACCAAGTGTATATCCAGATATGACGTATTTCAAGTGCTATTGCCATAAATTTTTTTCTCGGGTATACCCTAAGTCCATCATTTTTCAGGGCTAATTTTTCCGAGTGCCTTGTCCTGCAATCATTTTGGCGGGCTCTTCCCGATTTTGCGGTGATGCTCTAAGATGGTCCGGGAATAAAAAATCATTTGGGAGACTGACCCATGCTGGTACGTGAAATCCTCCGTGTGAAGGGCGGGACGCTCTATACCACGACCCCTGAACAGACCCTGGCGACGGCCATCGACACCATGGCGGACCTGGATGCCGGCTCGCTGGTGGTCATGCAGGCCGGCAAGATGGTGGGCATGCTGACCTTCCGCGAAGTGATGCAGGCCATGAAGCAGCACAAGACCGATCCGGAAAATGTCCTGATCGGTGACGTCATGGTGCGGGAGCCGGTGACCGCTTACCCGGACATGGATGCCAATGACCTGCGCCGTCTGATGATCGACAAGCATTCGCGCTACCTGCCGGTGATGGACGGCAGCGTGCTGCTCGGCGTGATTTCCTTCCTGGACGTGGCCAAGGCGGTGCTGGAAGAGCAGAGCTTCGAGAACCGGATGCTCAAGAGCTACATCAAGAACTGGCCGGAAGAAACCGCCAGCTGAACCTGCATGGCAGTGCTTGGGTAGGTCAGCAGGTAGGCAACAGGGGCGCGTGATGCGCCCCTGTTGCATTGCCGCCGGGCAAGTGAAATTGACGCCTTTCCGGCGGTCGACCGCCGGAAAATGCCGAAAACCGAGCCATGCTAGAATCGCGCCTTTCTCCAACGGCCCCGATCGACCATGTCCGGCAATACCTTTGGCACCCTGTTTACCGTTACTTCATTCGGCGAATCCCATGGCGCAGCGATTGGCTGCATTGTTGATGGTTGCCCGCCGGGACTGGCCATCAGCGAGGCGGATATTCAGGCAGAGCTGGATCGCCGCAAGCCGGGCACCTCGCGGCATGTGACGCAGCGCCGCGAACCGGATACCGTGGAAATTCTCTCCGGCGTGTTTGAAGGCAAAACCACCGGGACGCCGATTGCCCTCCTGATCCGCAATCAGGATCAGCGCAGCAAGGATTACGGCAATATCGCCACGACCTTCCGGCCGGGGCACGCCGATTACAGCTATACCCAGAAATACGGTTTTCGCGACTATCGTGGCGGGGGGCGTTCCTCCGCCCGCGAAACGGCGGTGCGCGTCGCCGCGGGTGCGATTGCCAAGAAGTGGCTGAAGGAACGCTACGGCGTCACGGTGCGCGGCTGGATGAGTGCGCTCGGCCCGATCGACATTCCCTTCGTGAGTGCCGACGACATTGATGGCAACGCCTTCTTCGCGCCGAATGCCGCCATCGTGCCGGAACTTGAAACCTACATGGATAACCTGCGCAAGTCGCTGGATTCGGTGGGCGCGCGCATCACGGTGACCGCCCAGGGCGTGCCGCCGGGGTGGGGCGAGCCGGTGTTCGATCGTCTGGATGCCGAAATCGCCTACGCGATGATGGGCATCAATGCCGTGAAGGGCGTCGAGATCGGTGCCGGCTTTGACTCCGTCGCCCAGCGCGGCAGCGAGCATGGCGACGAACTGACGCCGCAGGGCTTTGCCTCCAATCACGCGGGCGGCATTCTGGGTGGTATTTCGACCGGTCAGGAAATCGTCGTCAATATGGCGATCAAGCCGACTTCCTCCATCGCCCAGGCACGTCGTTCGATCAATGCGGCCGGCGAGCCGATCGAAGTGGCCACCCAGGGGCGTCACGATCCCTGTGTCGGCATCCGGGCAACGCCGATTGCCGAAGCCATGCTGGCCCTGGTTCTCATCGACCATGCCTTGCGCCACCGCGCCCAGTGCGGCGATGTGGTCTGCGACACGCCGCGCATTCCGGGCCGGATCGCGGACTGAGCCGTCTTGACTGCATGCATCCGGTAAAATGACCGGATGCATGCATTGCCCGTCTGGCGCCTCTCCGGCTATTACTTCGTTTATTTCGCCTTTCTCGGCGCTTTTTCCCCGTATTTCGGGCTGTATCTGCAATCGCTGAGCCTGTCGGCCTGGGAGATTGGTCTCCTGATGTCGCAAATGCAGTTGATGCGGATGTTCGGGCCATATCTCTGGGGCTCGCTGGCGGACCGCTTTGGCTTCCGTGTCTCGATCATCCGGCTGGCCGCCCTGGTCGCGCTGCTGGGCTTCATGGCCTTCTTCTGGCTGGATCGCCTGTCCGGCATGCTGGTCGCGATGGCCTTGCTCGCCTTCTTCTGGAGTGCCGCCCTGCCGCTGGTTGAAGCGCTGACCTTCGACCATTTGCGCGAAGAGCGCTTGCGCTACAGCCGCATCCGGGTCTGGGGTTCGGTGGGATTCATCGTGGCGGTGCTGGCCACCGGTGCCTTGCTTGATGTCGTGGCGCCGCGCGGGGTGCTTTGGGTGTGCTGCTTCATGCTTGTCGGAATCCTCGGCTTTGCCCTCAGTTTGCCGGAAGCGCCCCCGCTGGCGAGTCCGCAGGAGACCCAGCCGATTGGCCGGATTTTGCGGCAGCCGCACATTCTGGCCCTGATGGCCGCCTGTTTTGCGATGTCGGCCGCGCATGGGCCGTTTTATGTCTTTTTCTCCATTCACCTTGCCGACCATGGCTACGCCAAGACGGGCGTCGGCCTGCTTTGGTCGCTGGGGGTTTTGGCGGAAATCTGTGTCTTCATGCTGATGGCGCGCCTGACGCGACGTTTCAGCTTGCGTCAGATTCTGCTCGCGAGCTTTGCGGCGGCGGTGCTGCGCTTCGTCTTGATGGGATGGGGCGTGGGGTCGCTGCCTGTGGTGATCCTGGTGCAGCTCCTGCATGGCCTGACCTTCGGGGCGTATCACGCTGCGGCGATTGCGGCGGTCAACCGCTGGTTCACCGGCAAATCCCAGGGCCGAGGGCAGGCGCTGTATTCCAGCTTGTCCTTTGGTGCGGGCGGCTTGCTCGGTGCGCTGATCAGCGGCCGGACCTGGGATCACTGGGGGGCGGGCTGGACATACACCCTGGCGGCCGGTTTTGCCCTGGTCGGTTGGTGGCTGCTTTGGCGCTGGTTCGTTGATTCTCCGGCGGTCGACCGTCCCGAAAGCGTCAAAAACGACGATCCTGTGCAATAATCGTCAGCTTTCCAGCCCCCAATTCGAAGTTTCATGGCGAAGACCCTCTACGACAAGCTTTGGGAGAGTCATGTCGTTCATCAGGAAGATGACGGCACGGCACTGATTTATATTGATCGTCACCTCGTGCACGAAGTGACCAGCCCGCAGGCCTTCGAAGGCCTCAAACTGGCCGGTCGCAAACCGTGGCGTCCGTCGTCCATCGTGTCGACCCCGGACCACAACACGCCGACGGATCATTGGGAAGAGGGCATCAAGGACCCGATTTCCCGCCTCCAGGTCGAAACCCTGGATGCCAACATCCGTGAAGTCGGCGCACTGGCCTATTTCCCGTTCAAGGACCAGCGCATGGGTATCCTGCACGTGGTCGGTCCGGAAAACGGCGCCACGCTGCCGGGCATGACCGTCGTCTGCGGCGACTCCCACACCTCCACGCATGGCGCCTTCGCCTGCATGGCGCACGGCATCGGCACTTCCGAGGTCGAGCATGTGCTGGCGACCCAGTGCCTGGTGCAGAAGAAATCCAAGACCATGCTGATCGCCGTTGAAGGCCAGCTCGGCAAGGGCGTCACCGCGAAGGATGTGGCTCTGGCCGTGATCGGTGCCATCGGGACGGCCGGCGGCACGGGCTACGCCATCGAGTTCGGTGGCAGCGCGATCCGCAGCCTGACCATGGAAGGTCGCATGACCCTGTGCAACATGGCCATCGAAGGCGGTGCGCGCATGGGCTTCGTGGCGGTCGACGACAACACGATCAATTATTTGAAGGGCCGCCCGTTCTCGCCGTCCGGCGACAACTGGGAAAAGGCCGTCGCCTACTGGCGTACGCTGCATTCTGACGACGGTGCGCAATTCGATCGCGTGATCACGCTGAAGGCTGAGGACATCCGTCCGCAGGTTACCTGGGGCACCTCGCCCGAGATGGTCGTCGCGGTTGACGCGACGGTGCCGGATCCGGCCAAGGAAGCCGATCCGGTCAAGCGCGAAGGCATGGAACGTGCCCTCAAATACATGGATCTGGCACCCAACACCCCGATCGCCAGCATCGCCATCGACAAGGTCTTCATCGGTTCGTGTACCAACTCGCGGATCGAGGATTTGCGCGAGGCGGCGGCCGTCGTCAAGGGCAAGAAAGTGGCGGCCAACGTCAAGCTCGCGCTGGCCGTGCCGGGCTCTGGTCTGGTCAAGCGTCAGGCCGAAGAAGAAGGCCTGGACAAGGTCTTCCTGGCAGCCGGTTTCGAGTGGCGCGAGCCGGGGTGCTCGATGTGCCTGGCGATGAACGCCGACCGCCTGGAGCCGGGCGAGCGTTGTGCTTCCACCTCCAACCGTAACTTCGAAGGTCGTCAGGGCCCGGGTGGCCGGACGCACCTGGTCAGCCCCGCGATGGCTGCAGCTGCAGCGATTGCAGGACATTTTGCGGATATCCGCGACATCCTTTGATTCAGGAGATGATCATGAAAAAACTCGTTACCTGGGCGTTGACCGTTGCTGCGCTGCTCTCCCTGACCGCCTGTAATACCGTTCAAGGCATCGGCAAGGATATCGAGAAGGGTGGCGAAGCCATCCAGCGTGCCACCAAGTAAGGATTTCCATGGATAAGTTTGTTCGCCTCGAAGGCCTGGTGGCGCCGCTGGATCGCAGCAACGTCGATACCGACGCCATCATTCCGAAGCAGTTCCTGAAGTCGATCAAGCGTGCCGGCTTTGGCCCGAATGCTTTCGACGAGTGGCGCTATCTGGATGTCGGTGAGCCGGGGCAAGATTGTTCCCAGCGTCCGAAGAACCCCGATTTCATCCTGAACCAGGATCGTTATCAGGGCGCCGAAATCCTCGTCACGCGTGCCAACTTCGGCTGCGGTAGCTCCCGCGAGCACGCGCCCTGGGCGCTGCTGGACTACGGGTTCAAGGCCATCATCGCCGAATCCTTCGCCGACATTTTCTTCAACAACTGCTTCAAGAACGGCATTCTGCCGATCGTGCTGCCCGCCGCCGAAGTCGAGGCCATCGTGCAACAGATCGCGGCAACGCCGGGTTACAAGCTGGTGGTTGATCTGCCGGCGCAGCAAGTGATCCGCCCGGATGGCCATGCGGTGGCTTTCCAGGTCGACCCCTTCCGCAAGGAATGCCTGCTCAACGGCTGGGACGATATCGGCCTGACCCTGCGCCACGCAGACAAGATCAAGGCCTTCGAAGACAAGCGCCGTACCGAGCAGCCCTGGCTGTTCGCCTGAGAAACAAGAGGAATACACCATGAAGATTTGTGTTTTGCCGGGTGACGGCATCGGTCCGGAAATCACCGCTGAAGCCGTTCGTGTCCTGAAGGCGCTGGATCTCAGGTTCGAGATGGAAGAAGCCCTGCTGGGCGGCGGTGCGGTCGACGCGACCGGCAACCCCTACCCGGAAGCCACCCAGAAGCTGGCGCGCGAAGCCGATGCCATCCTGCTCGGCGCCGTCGGTGGCCCGAAGTGGGACAGCCTGCCGCGCGAACAGCGTCCGGAGCGCGGTCTGCTCGGCATCCGCAAGGACCTCAACCTGTTCGCCAACCTGCGTCCGGCCATCCTGTATCCGGAACTGGCCAACGCCTCGACGCTGAAGCCCGAAGTCGTGGCCGGCCTCGATATCCTGATCGTCCGCGAACTGACCGGCGACATCTATTTCGGCCAGCCGCGCGGTGTGCGTGAAGAAAACGGCGAGCGCGTCGGTTTCAACACCATGGTGTACAGCGAGTCGGAAATCCGCCGCATCGCCCACGTTTCCTTCCAGGCTGCGCAGAAGCGCAACAAGAAGCTGTGCTCGGTCGACAAGATGAACGTGCTTGAATGCACCCAGCTCTGGCGCGATGTGATGATCGAGGTGAGCAAGGATTACCCCGATGTCGAACTCAGCCACATGCTGGTCGACAACGCCGCGATGCAGTTGGTCAAGGCACCGAAGCAGTTCGACGTGATGGTGACCGGCAACATGTTCGGCGACATCCTGTCCGACGAAGCCTCGATGCTGACCGGCTCGATCGGCATGCTGCCGTCGGCTTCGCTGGACCAGAACAACAAGGGCCTCTACGAGCCGTCGCATGGTTCGGCGCCGGACATCGCCGGCAAGGGCGTGGCCAATCCGCTGGCCACCATCCTGTCCGCCGCGATGATGCTGCGTTACACCTTCAACCTTGAAGCGCAGGCTGTGCGCATCGAAGACGCCGTCAAGAAGGTGCTGGCTCAAGGTTATCGCACCGGCGACATCTACGAGCGCGGTACCAACAAGGTCGGCACCCGCGAAATGGGCGACGCCGTGCTTGCCGCGCTGGCTGCGTAAACCAAAACCCGGCTCGCGCGTTAAATACAAGTTATATCTGGAGAAGAAGTCATGAAGAAGGTTGGTCTGGTTGGCTGGCGTGGCATGGTTGGCTCCGTGCTGATGCAACGCATGGTGGAAGAGGGTGATTTCGCCCATATCGATCCGGTTTATTTCTCGACCTCCGCCGCGGGCGGCAAGGCACCGGTATTCGGTGGCAAGGAAGCCTCCCTGCCGCTGCAGGATGCGACCAACATCGAGGCCCTGAAGGCCTGCGAGATCATCATCACCTGCCAGGGCGGCGACTACACCAAGGAAGTCTTCCCCAAGCTGCGCGCTGCCGGCTGGAACGGTCACTGGATCGACGCTGCTTCGTCGCTGCGCATGGCTGATGATGCCGTGATCATCCTTGATCCGGTCAACATGAACGTGATCAAGGACTCCCTGGCCAAGGGCGGCAAGAACTGGATTGGCGGCAACTGCACCGTTTCTCTGATGCTGATGGGCCTGGGTGGGCTGTTCCAGAACGATCTGGTCGAGTGGGCCACCTCCATGACCTACCAGGCTGCCTCCGGCGCCGGCGCGCAGAATATGCGTGAACTGATCTCCCAGATGGGCGTCATCCACGACTCCGTCAAGGATCTGCTGGCCGATCCGGCTTCCGCCATTCTCGACATCGATCGCAAGGTCGCCGAAACCATCCGTTCCGACGCCTTCCCGAAGAAGAACTTCCGCAACACGCCGCTCGCCGGTTCGCTGATCCCGTGGATCGACGTGCCGTACGAAAACGGCCAGTCCAAGGAAGAATGGAAGGGCGGCGCCGAATGCAACAAGATCCTCGGCAAGCCGGCCTTCCGTTCGGCCGGTTCGATCCCCATCGATGGTCTGTGCGTTCGTATCGGCGCGATGCGCTGCCACAGCCAGGCCCTGACCATCAAGCTGAAGAAGGATGTGCCGCTGGACGAAATCTCCGACATGCTCGCCAAGGCCAACCAGTGGGCCAAGGTCGTGCCGAACGATCGCGAGATTTCCGAGCGCGAACTGACCCCGGCTGCGGTCACTGGTACGCTGACGGTGCCGGTCGGTCGTCTGCACAAGATGGCCATGGGTCCGGAATATTTGGCTGCCTTTACCTGCGGCGATCAGCTGCTGTGGGGCGCTGCCGAGCCGCTTCGCCGCATGCTGCGCATCCTGCTGGATGCCTGATTTGATTGGGTTTTTTGTTTCAAAAACGGGGCTTCGGCCCCGTTTTTCATTGCGGCGACAGATTCTGCCTAGCCCTTACTGAGAAGCGGGTTTAGCTTGCATTGCTAAGTCCATGATGTTAATTTGAAACTCCCCTTTTGATGCTCTGGGTTTTTGCCGTGAGTGACACTACCCGTTATCCCTTCAGAAAACGCGCAGCCACGTTGGCTGTCGCTTCCTGTCTATCCTTGTTGCCCCTTCTTGGCGAAGCGGCCAGTCTGGGTAAGTTGACCGTCCTCTCGGGCCTGGGGCAACCCCTGCGAGCCGAGGTTGAGTTGGGGGCGGATCGTGAGGAACTGATGGGGATGGCCGCGCGCCTGGCACCCATCGAGGTTTTCAAACAGTCCGGTCTTGATTTCGTGCCCGCCTTGCGCGACATGCGCTTTGCCATCGAGAAACGGGCAAATGGTACTGCGGTCTTGAAGCTCTCAACGGCGGCGCCGATCAATGAGCCTTTCCTCGATTTTCTCGTTGAGCTGAACTGGCCGGCCGGGCGTGTCGTCCGTGAATACACTTTCCTGCTCGACCCGCCGGAATTGACACCCAAAGGCGCAGCGCCGCAGATTTCGGTGGCTGAAGCAAAGGTCCCTGAGCGGATCAAGAGCAGCGCATCCGTCGTGCCAACGCGTTCTGCCGCGGTCGAGGTGGCTGCTGCACCGAAAGCGCCGCGTGAGAAGCCGGCCAAACTGGCGGCTGACGAGGATGCCGCGCCGAAATCCAAGCCGCCTGTCAAGGAAAAGCCGGTGCCTGCCGAAGGGGGGCAGGCAGGCGATATCCAGGTCAAGACCGGGGATACGCTCGGTAAAATTGCAGCGGCGCATCAATACGATGGTGTCTCGCTGGAGCAGATGCTGGTTGCCCTCTACCGGCACAATGAATCCGCTTTTCTCGGTCAGAATCTGAATCGCCTGAAAACCGGGGCGATTTTGGGGCTGCCGGACCGGGCTGAGGTTGAAGCCATTCCGGCCGATGAGGCACGCAAGGTTTTCCGGGCGCAAGCCAACGACTGGAACGCCTATCGCCAGAAACTGGCGCAGGCTGCGGGGAATGCCGCACCGCGTGAAGCCTCGGCGACCCAGCAGGACACCGGAAAGATCACGGCAAAGGCTGAGGAAAAGGCCAAGCCGGCGGATGCCGTGCGTGACCAGGTCAAGGTTTCCAAGACCGAGGATACGAAGAAGGATGCTGCGAAAGCCGCCGCCGCCACGGAAGACAAGATCGCCGCAGAGCGCGCCCTGAAAGAAGCGCAGGAGCGTGTTTCCCTGCTCGAAAAGAATGTGGGGGATCTGCAGAATTTGTTGTCCATGAAGAATCAGCAGTTGGCTGATCTTCAGGCGCAAAAGAAAAACGAAGTGAAGCCGGAACCGAAGCCGGAAATCAAACCGGAAGAAAAGCTGGTCGTCGCGCCGGAGTCGGCCAAGCCGGCGACCCCGGAAGCGCTGCCTGCCGAAGCGGCCAAGCCGGCAGCGCCGGAGCCGGAGAAAGCGGTGGAGCCGCCCAAGCCGGAAGCTCCCAAAGTGGCAGAGGCGCCCAAACCAGTGCCGCCGAAGCCGCCGGTCGAAGCCGAGCCGGAAGAAGAGCCGGGGCTGCTCGACAGCATGCTGCAGGATCCTACCCTCTTGCTGGGCGGGGCGGGCATCGCCGCGCTGCTGGGTGCCTATGCCGTGGTCCGTCGTCGCCGTCAGCCGCCGGCGCCGGCAACAACTGCCATGCCGAATTCGGACGCGCTCGGGGCCAATTCGGTCTTCCGCAATGCAGGCGGGCAAAGCGTTGACACCGGCAACACCTCGCCGATGACCAATGAGTTCAGCCAGGCCGGCCCCGGCACGATCGATACCGATGATGTCGATCCGGTGGCTGAAGCCGATGTTTACATGGCCTATGGCCGTGACGCGCAGGCCGAGGAGATTCTGGTCGAGGCGCTCCAGAAAGATCCGGGTCGTACGGCCATTCACGTCAAGTTGCTTGAAATCTATGCCGGTCGCAAGAGTCTGAAGCAGTTCGAGACCCTGGCCAGCGAGTTGTATGCGCTGACCGGTGGCGTCGGTCCGGATTGGGCCAAGGCCGTCCAGATGGGCGCGCAACTGGATCCTTCCAATCCTCTGTTCTCTGGTGCGACGGCCACGCAATCCCCGTTTGCCGCAGATGCCACCCTGATTGCTGCGCCCGCAGCGGTATTTGCCGCTGCCCTGGCTGAACCGCCAGCTGACCTTGCGCCTCCGCCGATGGCGGAAGCGCTGGCGGGCGAGCCCGAACTGCCCGCGCTCGAACCTGAGCCCTTTGTCCCGACATCGTTGCCGGAATCGCCGCTGGCTTACGAACCGCCGCCTGCTTCGCTCGTTGATACGCAAACCCTGAGCCAGGTCCGTGCCGACATGCAGGAGCGCGGCGAGGATCTGCAGAGTCTGGATTTCGACCTCGGTGAGGCGTTGACCGCAGCGGTCGAGGCACCGGCCGAGATCGAAGTGCCGGCGCCGGTTGTCGAACCGGTCAGCGCGCCGGCCGATGAGGCTTTTGATTTTGAACTCGACATCCCGGCGGTCAGCGAAGAGCCGGCTATCAGCGAACCCTTGTCCGTTTCGGAGCCCGGGCAGCCGGGCGGCGAGTCTGTCGATACCTCCGCGCTGGATGCTGACGATGTGAATGTGGCGACCTTGCCGGATATCGGCACGGCCATCGACTTCGATCTCGACCTTTCCAAACCGCTGGATGCACCGCCCGAGCCGTTGGATATTCCGCCGCCGGCTGCCGTGCCTCTGGACGATCTGGTCATGCCGCAGTCCGAGCCTGTGCCGGCCTCCGAGGGGGCCGCGTCGGCCGAGGAGATCGATTTCGACGTCGATCTTTCCGACTCTGTCTTCCTGGGTGAGCCGGGCAAGCCCGAGGTGGATCTGGGGAGTATCAACCTGGATCTGGATGCACCGTCCGCAACTGCCGAGCCGATGCCCGCAGACGCCTTGCCCGATGTTGCGTCGGATGTTGCGCCGGATGTTGCGCCAAATGCTGCCGAGGCCGCGCCGGTCGAGCGCGATGCGCAGTGGGAAGAGGTCAATACCAAACTCGATCTGGCCAAGGCCTATGAAGAGATGGGCGATCTCGACGGTGCTCGCGAACTGCTTCAGGAAGTGATCGGGGAGGGCAGTACGGACCTCGTCGAGCAGGCCCGTACCATTCTGGATCGCATCGGCGGTTAAAATAGCCGCCTTGTATTGATCCGTGACACGGCCCCGTAAGGGGCTGTGTGCTTTTGGGGACTGTCTTGGTGCATCCTGCCGCCCATCTTCTGATCTGGCTGTTCATCGTGCTTGCCGTGCAAGCCCTGAGCGGGGTGGGGCTGCTTGGCCTCGCGGTGCTGATCGCCTTGGTGCGACCGGCCATCCTGCCGGCCTGGTGGGGATATATCCGACGTTCCCGTTGGTTGCTGCTGACGCTGTGGTTGATCCTGGCGTTCAACACGCCGGGCGATGCCTGGCTCGACCAGGCCTGGGCACCCACCGAGCAGGGGTTGCGTGAAGCCAGCCTGCAGGCGGCCCGCTTGGTGCTCATGCTGGGTTTACTGGCCGGCTTGTTTGCAACGCTCGGACGGGATAGTCTGGTGGCTGCCCTGTGGGGGCTGTGTCTGCCTTTGCGCTCCCTGGGCATCGATACGGCGCCTTTTGTGGTCCGCTTGTCGCTGGTGCTCGATCATCAGCAGCACGCCCACCGGGGGAGCGACTGGCGGGCCATCTTGCAAGGCGCCTTGCCGCCGGTCGACGGGCCGGAGACGGTCAAAATCGATCTGCCAGCCTGGCGGACTCGGGATACACTGGGCGTTTTGCTGGGGAGTGGCATGGTATTCGGTGTGGTGCTGTGGTGAGTGCGGAGATGCGAATCGCACTGGGCGTTGAATATTTCGGCTCGCGTTTCCGGGGCTGGCAAAGCCAGGCCGGCGGGGGCACCGTGCAGGACGCGCTGGAAAAGGCGCTGGCCACCATTGCCGGGCAGCCGGTTGCCACCCTGTGTGCCGGACGGACCGATGCCGGCGTGCATGCCACCCAGCAGGTCGTGCATTTCGACGCCCCGGTCGAGCGTCCGCTGACGGCCTGGGTGCGCGGCGTCAACACACAATTGCCGGACGGTGTCGCGGTGCGCTGGGCGCAGTCGGTGAGCGACGAATTTCACGCCCGCTTTTCGGCGCGCGGCCGTCGTTATCGCTATCTCCTGCTCAATCGCCCGCAGCGTCCCGGTCTCTGGCAGGGGCGGATGGGCTGGTTTCATGGCACGCTCGATCTGGCCGCCATGCAGGATGCCTGCGGTCGACTGCTCGGCGAGCATGATTTTTCCGCGTTCCGTGCCGCCGAGTGTCAGGCCAAGTCGCCGATCAAGACCATGCAGCGGGCCGACGTGCGTCAGTTCGGCGATCTGTTTGTCTTCGATTTCGAGGCAACCGCTTTTCTGCATCACATGGTGCGCAATCTGGTCGGGACGCTGGTCTATGTCGGCAAAGGGGCGCAGCCGGCCAGTTGGGTGGATGCGCTTTTTGAAATGAAGGATCGCAAGCTGGCGGCGCCGACCTTTTCGCCGGATGGCTTGTATTTTCGCGGGCCGGTGTATGAGCCGCACTGGGGCTTGCCCGACCCGGCCGATGATTTTCTGGATGCGGTATTGCGATGACGAGAATCAAGATCTGCGGGCTCACCCGTGAGGCCGATGTCGAGGCGGCCGTGGCCGCCGGGGCGGATGCGCTCGGTTTTGTCTTCTATCCGGAAAGCCCGCGCTACGTCACGCCGGCGCGGGCGGCTGAACTCACGCGGCGTATTCCGCCCTTTGTCGAGGTGGTTGGCCTCTTCGTGAATGCCGCGCCGGAAGCGGTACTCGAGACCTGCGCGCAGGTGCCGATCAGCCTCTTGCAGTTCCATGGCGATGAAGATGCTGCCTATTGTCGCCAGTTTTCAAGGCCTTATATCCGGGCTGCGCGCGTGAGGCCGGGGCTTGATCTGGTAGAATTCGCCCGCTCGTTCCCGGATGCCCGGGGCCTGTTGCTGGATGCCTTTGTCGAAGGCTACGGCGGCGGCGGCCATGTTTTTGACTGGACGCTGATTCCGCCTGATCTGCCGGGCTTTTTGGTGCTCTCGGGCGGGTTGACCGTCGGCAATGTCGGCGATGCAATCCAGCGGGTCCATCCGGTCGCGGTTGACGTCTCGTCCGGGGTGGAAATGAGCAAAGGCATCAAGGATCACGACAAGATGCGCGCTTTCGTGTCTGCCGTTCGGGCGGGCGACAAGGCGGGCAGCGAAGGATAGAAAGTTTTATGCGGAAATCGGCGGGGGGTATCACCCGGACCTGTTGGCGACGCCATCTGGCGAATCATCCCTGAACCGGGATGCGTGCCCGCATTTGTCCCTTCCCCGTTTTTGCAGAGAGATTGCCATGTCCCAAACCCCGTATGCTTTTCCTGATGCCAAAGGCCATTTCGGTCCCTATGGCGGTGTATTCGTCGCCGAAACCCTGTTTGGCGCGCTGGATGAACTGAAGGCCGCCTACGCTGCCGCGCAGGCCGACCCGGCTTTCCGTGCCGAATACGACTACGAACTCAAGCATTTTGTCGGCCGTCCGTCGCCGATTTACCACGCCAAGCGCCTCTCCGAGGTGTGCGGCGGTGCGCAGATCTACCTGAAGCGTGAAGACCTGAACCACACCGGCGCGCACAAGGTGAACAACTGCATCGGCCAGGCCCTGCTCGCCAAGCGCATGGGCAAGCCGCGCGTCATCGCCGAAACCGGTGCCGGCCAGCACGGTGTGGCGACGGCGACGGTGGCGGCACGCTACGGTTTCGAATGCGTGGTCTATATGGGCGCCGAGGATGTGCGTCGTCAGGCCGCCAACGTCTATCGCATGAAGCTGCTCGGCGCGACCGTCGTGCCGGTTGAAAGTGGCTCGAAGACCCTGAAGGATGCGCTCAACGAAGCGATGCGCGACTGGGTCACCAACATCCACAATACCTTCTACATCATCGGCACCGTGGCGGGGCCGCACCCCTATCCGATGCTGGTTCGCGATTTCCAGAAAATCATCGGCGAGGAGTGCCTCGAACAGATGCCGGAGATGGCCGGGCGTCAGCCGGATGCGGTGATTGCTGCCGTCGGCGGTGGTTCCAACGCGATGGGCATCTTCTACCCGTACATCGATGTGCCGGGTGTCCGCCTGATCGGCGTTGAAGCGGCGGGCGAGGGCGTTGAGTCCGGCAAGCATGCCGCTTCGCTGACTGCCGGTGTGCCGGGGGTGCTGCATGGCAACCGGACCTACCTCCTGCAGGACGAAAACGGCCAGATCATCGAAACCCATTCCGTGTCGGCCGGCCTCGATTATCCGGGCGTCGGTCCCGAGCATGCCTGGCTGAAAGACCTTGGCCGTGCCGAATACCAGCCGATCAAGGACGATGAAGCCCTCAAGGCCTTCCACGATCTGTGTCGCCTCGAAGGCATCATCCCGGCGCTCGAATCCAGCCATGCGCTGGCTTACGCCATGAAGCTGGCGCCGACCCTCGCCAAGGACAAGATTCTGCTGGTCAACCTCTCCGGCCGGGGTGACAAGGACATGCATACCGTGGCCGAAAAATCGGGGATCCAGTTCTGATGTCGCGCATTCAAAAAGCTTTCCAGCGCCTCAATGGCGAAGGCCGCAAGGCGCTGATTCCGTTTATCACCGCCGGCGATCCGGACGCTGATCTGACCGTGCCCCTGATGCATGCCCTGGTCGAAGCCGGCGCTGACATCATCGAACTCGGCGTACCATTCTCCGACCCGATGGCCGACGGTCCGACCATCCAGCGTGCGTCCGAGCGTGCGCTCGCCAAGGGCATGACCCTGCGCAAGGTGCTGCAGCTGGTCGCCCGCTTCCGCGCCGAAAACGATGCCACGCCGGTTGTCCTGATGGGCTATGCCAACCCGATCGAAGCCATGAGTCTCGACGTGTTTGCCGAAAAAGCCGCGCAATCCGGTGTCGATGGCGTGCTGGTGGTCGATTATCCGCCTGAGGAGGCAGAGTCCTTCGGTGCGGCCATGCAGGCCCGGGGCATGGATCCGATCTTCCTGATTGCGCCGACCTCGAATGCCGAGCGTATCGCCCAGGTGGCGCGCATTGCGAGCGGCTATGTCTATTACGTCTCTCTGGCCGGCGTGACCGGTTCGGGGGCTTTGAATGTCGATGCGGTGGCCGAGCGCCTGCCGTCCATCCGCGAACAGACCGGCTTGCCGGTCGGGGTCGGCTTTGGCATCCGCGATGCCCAGACGGCCCGCCGCATTGCCGGCTTTGCCGATGCGGTGGTCGTCGGAAGCCGCATCATCGAAGAAATTGAACGCTCCACGCCGGAGACCGCATGTGCCAACGTCAAGGCACTGGTCACCGATCTTCGTCGGGGCATGGATGAGGTAAAAGCATGAGTTGGCTGAACAAGCTCCTTCCCCCCAAAATCAAGCGCGAGCAAGGCTCGCAGCGCAAGACCAACCTGCCGGAAGGCCTGTGGAGCAAATGCCCGTCCTGCGAGGCGGTGCTCTATGCGACCGATCTGGAAAACAACCTGCAGGTTTGCCCGAAGTGCGGTCATCATCACCGCCTGAATGCCCGCCAGCGTCTTGATGTGCTGCTCGATGGCGAAGGCCGTTTCGAGATCGGTGCCGAGGTGGTGCCGGTCGACACCCTGAAATTCAAGGATTCCAAGAAGTACCCGGATCGTCTGATGGAAGCCAATGCCGCTTCCGGCGAATCGGATTCGCTGGTGGTCCTGCAGGGCGCGATCAAGACCATGCCGGTCGTGGCCGCTGCCTTTGAATTCGACTTCATGGGCGGCTCCATGGGCTCCGTGCTCGGCGAGCGCTTTGTGCGCGGCGTGCAGGTGGCCATCGAAAACAAGATGCCTTTCATCTGCGTCACGGCTTCCGGCGGTGCGCGCATGCAGGAAGGCCTCTTCTCGCTGATGCAGATGGCGAAGACCACGGCCGCCCTGACCAAGCTCTCCGAAGCCGGGCAGCCCTTCATTTCGATCCTGACCGATCCGACCATGGGCGGCGTTTCCGCCTCCTTCGCCTTCGTGGGCGACGTGGTGATTGCCGAGCCGAACGCGCTGATCGGCTTTGCCGGGCCGCGCGTGATCGAGCAGACCGTGCGCGAAAAGCTGCCGGAAGGCTTCCAGCGTTCTGAATTCCTGCTCGAAAAGGGCGCCATCGACATGATTGTCGACCGTCGCGAACTGCGTGACCAGGTTGCCAAACTGCTCGCTCTGTTGCAAAAACTGCCGGCTGCCGCTTGAAAACACTGAACGACTGGCTGGCCCATCTCGAGGGCCTGCATCCCAAGGGGCAGGCCGGCATCGAGCTGGGCCTGGATCGCATCCGCCTAGTCAAGGCGGCGCTCGGGCAGACCGAGTTCTGTCCGCTGATCACGGTGGGCGGCACGAATGGCAAGGGCTCGACCTGCGCCTATCTGGCCAACATCATTGATCGTGCCGGCTATCGCGTTGGCTGCTACAGCTCGCCGCACATCCTGGCGTACAACGAACGTGTGCGTCTCAATGGCGTGCCGGTCAGCGATGCCGCCTTGTGCGCTGCCTTTGCGCGTGTCGAAGCTGCCCGCCTGGCGGCGGGCGAGGTCAGTCTGACCTATTTCGAATTCGGCACCCTGGCGGCGTGGGAAGTCTTTGCCGAAGCCGGTGTCGAGGCCGTCGTCCTCGAAGTCGGGCTGGGCGGTCGGCTGGATGCGGTCAACATCTATGAACCGGATGTTTCCATCGTGACCGGGATCGCCCTCGATCACACCGATTGGCTGGGGCCGGATCGTGAATCGATCGGTTTTGAAAAGGCCGGGATCTACCGCGCCGGCAAACCGGCGTTCTGTGCCGATCCCAATCCGCCGCAGCGTCTGATTGATCATGCCGCAACCATCGGTGCCGATCTGCGCTTGATCGGCCGCGATTTTGGCTTTGAGCGCCCGGCGGCCGAAGCGGCGGAAAACCGCCTGCAATGGCGTTGGTGGTGCAACCAGGACGGCCAGCTGACGCGGCGCGCCCTGGCCTATCCGGGCTTGCGTGGGCCGACCCAGTTGTACAACGCGGCGGTGGCACTGGCCGCACTGGAAGCGATTGCCGACCGATTGCCGGTGACCATGCAGGCCATTCGCCCCGGCTTGATCGAGACGGAACTGACCGGCCGTTTTCAGGTGGTGCCGGGCAAACCGGCCATCGTGCTGGATGTCGGGCATAACCCGCAGGCGGTGGGTGTGCTGGCGGTCAACCTCTCCAATATGGGCTTTTTCGATCGTACGCATGCCGTGCTCGGCATGCTGGCCGACAAGGATATTGCGGGCTCCCTGCAGCCCCTCAAGGCGCGGATCGATCACTGGCACCTTGCGACGCTGGCCGGTCCGCGGGGTACGACAGCCGAAGCGCTGGCCGCGGTGATTCGCGATGCCGGGCTTGGCGGGGACATTCACACTTACGACTCGCCGGAGGCCGCCATGCGGGCAGCCAAGGGGGCAGCCGGTGAAAGTGATAGAATTGTCGCCTTTGGTTCCTTCTACACGGTTGCCGGGGCACTTACTGCGCTCGGCAAAACAGCCTGATCATGGAAGACAGCGACGTCCAGCAGCAAATCAAGAAGCGCGCCCGCCGCCGCCTGGTGGGGGCCGTGTTCTTCGCCTCCCTCGTGGCCGTGGTCCTGCCCATGGTGATGGATAACGAGCCTCGTCAGGCTGTCCAGGACGTCGAGATTCGCATTCCCGGCCAGGACGAGAAGCCCTTTGCGCCCAAGTTTGCCGCTGCGCCGGTCGATGTGCCGTCGCCGCCCGAATCGGCGCCGCCGGCGCGTCCTGCAGCGCCAATGCCCGCTGCTGCCCCGGTGGCACCCGTTGCCCCCTCGGTCGCACCACCGGTTGCGCCGACGGCACGGGTGATTGAGTCTTCTCGCGAGCAGGGGCAGGAAAAACCGGCCGTAAAGCCGGAAAAGCCGGTCGAGAAAGCCCCGGAAAAAGCAGCAGAGAAGCCGCCTGCGAAACCGGCGGACAAAACTGCCGAGAAAAAGCCGGCGGAAAAAGCCGCTGAAAAGCCGGTTGAAAAGAAGGAGAAGTCTGCTGAAGATGCCAAGCGCGCCGCAGCGATTCTGGCCGGTGGTGCAGAGGCCAAGCCTGCCGCCAAGGGCGGGGAGCATCTGATCCTGATCGGTGCCTTTGCCAACGAAGCCAACGTCAAGACGATCAAGACCAAGCTGGGTGAGTTGGGGATCAAGACTTTCAGCGAGACCCTCGATACGCCGCAAGGCAAGAAGACACGCGTGCGGGCGGGGCCATTCCCGAACCGCGAAGCGGCTGACAAGGCGCTTGAGAAAATGCAGCGTATCGGCGTTTCCGGCGTCGTGGCCGCCAAACCATGACCTATTTTGATTACACCGTGATCGGCGTGATCGGCCTCTCCCTGCTGTTCGGGCTGTGGCGGGGCGTGGTCGGTGAAATCATTGCCTTGCTCGCCTGGGCGCTGGCCTTGTTTGCAGCCATCGAGTTTGGTGGTGTCGTCGGCGAAGCGCTGTTCAATGGGATCAATGATCCGGCGATGCGAACACTCGCCGGCTGTGTCGTGATTTTTATCGGCGTCCTGGTGGCCATGGCCTTGGTGCGCATGGTGGTGAAAAGCATGGTCAAGGCCCTTGGGCTGTCCATGTCGGACCGCCTGTTGGGCATGATTTTCGGTTTGGTGCGCGGTGTGCTCGTGACCATGGTGCTGGTGGGGCTGGGCGGCATGACCGCTGCGCCGCAGCAAGCTTGGTGGCGCGAGGCGACGCTGGCCAAGCCCCTTGAGACAGCTGTGATGGTGGCCAAGATCTGGCTGCCGGATGAGCTGGCAAAACGAATTCGATTCAGTTAAGCAGGAAGCGATTATGTGCGGGATTCTCGGTGTGATGGCGAATACGCCGGTCAACCAGTTGCTCTATGACGGTCTGATGGTGCTCCAGCACCGTGGCCAGGATGCGGCAGGCATTGCAACGGCGGAGGGCAATACCTTCCACCTGCACAAAGGCCCGGGCCTCGTCCGCGACGTGTTCAGGACGCGCAACATGCGTGCGCTGCCCGGCAACTGGGGGATCGGCCATGTGCGTTACCCGACGGCCGGTTCGGCCTACAACTTTGCTGAGGCGCAGCCGTTCTACGTCAATTCGCCTTTCGGCATTGTGCTCGGCCACAATGGCAACCTGACCAATGCGGAACAGCTCAAGGAAGAAATGTTCCGCATGGATCGCCGCCATGTGAATACGAACTCCGATTCCGAAGTGCTGCTCAACGTGCTCGCGCATGAACTGCAAGCAGCCGCCTCCGGTTACGAACTGGACGTGGATGCCATCTTCCAGGCGGTGGCCGGCGTGCATCGCCGCTGTCGCGGCGCGTATGCCGTGGTGGCCCTGATTGCCGGCTATGGCCTGCTGGCCTTCCGCGACCCGCACGGTATCCGCCCGCTGGTCTATGGTGAAAACCAGACTGCGGACGGGATGGAATATCTGGTTTCTTCCGAGTCCGTGGCCCTCGATACCCTGGGTTTCAAGGTCGTGCGCGACCTGGAGCCGGGCGAGGCGATCTTCATCGATCTCAACAAGCAACTGCACAGCCGTCAGTGCGCCCAGCAACCGCTGTATGCGCCCTGTATCTTCGAATACGTCTATCTTGCCCGTCCCGATACCGTGATCGATGGCGTCTCGGTCTATGAGGCTCGCCTGAAGATGGGTGAGGCCCTGGCCGAGAAGGTGGTCAAGACGATCCCGGTTGAGGAAATCGACGTCGTGATTCCGATCCCGGATTCGAGTCGACCGTCGGCCATGCAGTTGGCTCAGGCCCTGAATATTCCGTTCCGCGAAGGCTTCGTCAAGAATCGCTATGTCGGTCGGACCTTCATCATGCCGGGCCAGGCCATGCGCCGCAAATCGGTGCGCCAGAAGCTCAATACCGTCAGCCAGGAATTCAAGGGCAAGCGTGTGCTGCTGGTCGATGACTCCATCGTCCGCGGCACCACCAGCCGTGAAATCGTCGAAATGGCCCGTGCGGCCGGTGCCGTCAAGGTGTACTTCGCGTCGGCCTCGCCCCCGGTCCGTTATCCGAACGTCTACGGTATCGACATGCCGACCCGTGCCGAGCTGATCGCCACAGGCCGTACTGATGCCCAGATTGCTGCCGAAATCGGTGCCGATGCGCTGATCTATCAGGATCTGGAAGCCATGAAGCAATCGATCACCGCGCTGCGCGAAGATCTCACCGTCTTCGATGCCGCCTGCTTCGACGGCTGCTACGTGACCGGCGATATCGATGCTGCCTACCTCGATGCCGTTGAAGGCAACCGCGGCGGTAAGGCCAGCAAGAATGACGATGACGGTGACGGCAAGGCCTCCCAGCAACTGGCCCTGCAGATTTCCGCCGGCGGTCAGGACTGATATGGCGGGGGCGCTCGAAAAATTCGGCATCGACGGCGATTATTTGCCGGAGACGCTGGCCGTGCGGGGTGGCCAGGAGCGGAGCCAGTTCGGCGAGCATGCCGAAGCGCTCTACCTGACCTCCAGCTTCGTTTTCAAGAGCGCGGCGCAGGCCGCCAAGCGCTTTTCGGGCGAGGAGGCGGGCAATGTCTACGCCCGTTTTTCGAACCCGACGGTCAGCATGTTCGAGGAGCGGCTGGCTGCTCTGGAAGGTGCCGAAGCCTGCGTGGCCACGGCGAGCGGCATGTCCGCGATCATGGCCCTGGTGCTGGCGCACCTGAAGCAGGGCGATCACATCGTGGCTTCCAACAGCCTGTTCGGGGCGACGGTTCAGCTTTTCTCCAATATCCTGGCCCGCACCGGCATCACGACCACCTTTGTGTCGCAAACCGACCCGGCGGCCTGGGCCGCGGCAATTCGCCCGGAAACCAAGCTGTTCTTCCTGGAAACGCCGTCCAATCCGCTGACCGAAATTGCCGATATCCGCGCGTTGTCGGCGATTGCCCACGAGAAGAACATTCTTGTTGCGGTCGATAACTGCTTCTGCACGCCCATCCTGCAACGCCCGCTCGATCTCGGCGCGGATCTCGTTGTACATTCGGCGACCAAGTACATTGATGGTCAAGGGCGTGTGCTGGGCGGTGCGGTGTGTGGTCCGAAGCACCTTACCGATGAAGTCTTCAAGTACCTGCGCACCGCAGGGCCGACCCTCTCCGCCTTCAATGCCTGGGTGCTGCTGAAAGGCCTGGAGACGCTGAAATTGCGTATTCAGGCACAGTCGACCGCCGCCGCCGAGCTGGCCGCCTGGCTGGAGGCCCATCCCAAGGTCGCCCGCGTTTATTACCCCGGCCTGGCGTCGCATCCGCAGCACGCGCTGGCCATGTCCCAGCAGACCAGTGGTGGCGCCATCGTCACTTTCGAGGTCAAGGGTGCGCGCGAGCAAGCCTGGACCGTTGTTGACCACTGCCAGCTGCTTTCCATCACTGCCAACCTGGGTGATACCAAAACCACCATCACCCATCCTGCCTCGACCACGCATGGCCGCATCACGCCCGAAGCGCGTGCCGCCGCCGGCATCAGCGAAGGCCTGCTGCGCGTTGCAGTCGGCCTTGAAGCCATCGAGGATCTCAAGGCCGATCTGGAACGCGGCCTTTCCCTGATCTGACAAATGGGCCATCGATGCCGGCTTTGGCCGGCATCGGGGCGCCCTGGAGTTTTCCCATGCAGTTTTCCGAACTCGGCCTTCACGCCGACATTCAGCGCGCCGTGGCCGAGCAAGGCTACGATACCCCGACCCCGATTCAGCAGCAGGCCATTCCTGCGGTGCTGGCCGGCAACGACCTGATGGCTACGGCCCAGACCGGTACCGGCAAAACCGCCGGCT
Organism: Dechloromonas sp. ZS-1; assembly: GCF_039649255.1. Classification (NCBI taxonomy): domain Bacteria; kingdom Pseudomonadati; phylum Pseudomonadota; class Betaproteobacteria; order Rhodocyclales; family Azonexaceae; genus Dechloromonas; species Dechloromonas sp. ZS-1. Next base: position 47,347 of record NZ_JBDIYD010000008.1, read on the forward strand.
TTACCTTGCCCATCCTGCATCGTCTGGCCACCGGCAAGAACGACCGTCTGTCGCGCGTGGCCCGTACGCCGCGCGTGCTGGTCCTGACGCCGACCCGCGAACTGGCCATTCAGGTCGAGGAAAGCGTGCGGACCTATGGCAAATACCTGCCCGTGAATTCCCTGGCCGTTTTTGGCGGTGTCGGGATCAACCCGCAGATCGCCAATCTGCGTCGCGGTGTCGATATCCTGGTGGCGACGCCGGGCCGTCTGCTCGATCACGTTCAGCAGAAGACCGTGGATCTGGGCAGCATCGAAATTTTCGTCCTTGACGAAGCCGATCGCATGCTCGACATGGGCTTTATCCGCGATATCCGCAAGATCATTGCGCTGTTGCCCAAGCAACGTCAGAACCTGCTCTTCTCGGCGACCTTTTCGCCGGAAATCCGCGATCTGGCGACCGGCCTCCTGCAGCATCCGGTCTCGGTCGACGTGGCGCCGCGCAACACCGCTGCCGAGACGGTCAAGCAACAGGTCATCGAGTGTGATCGCGAGCAGAAGAAGGATCTGCTCGTGCATCTGATGAACACCCGCAGCCTGCATCAGGTGCTGATCTTCGCCCGCACCAAGCACGGTGCCGATGCGCTGGCGCGCCGCCTGGACAAGGCGGAGATCAAGGCCGGGGCCATTCACGGCGACAAGTCGCAAGGTGCCCGCACCCGCGTGCTCAGCGAGTTCAAGGAAGGCAAACTGGTGGCCCTGGTGGCGACGGATATCGCCGCCCGCGGCATCGATATCGATGCCTTGCCCTACGTCATCAATTTCGAGCTGCCGAATGTGCCGGAAGACTATGTGCATCGCATCGGCCGGACGGGCCGGGCCGGGATGACGGGGGAGGCCATTTCCCTGGTCTGCCATGATGAGCGCCCGCAGCTGAAGGACATCGAGAAGCTGATCAAGCGTTCGCTCGAGCGCGTGGTGGTCGAAGGCTTCGAGCAATCCGCCGTGGCCGCACCGCGTCCGCCGGCACAGGAACGCAAGCCGCGTTCGCAGGGGGCAGGGCGCGCTAAGGGCGCCCCCGGTGGCGGGCAAAAGAAAGCGCCCGGCAGTGCGCAACCGAAACGCAACGGCGGTGGCAATGGCGGCGGTTCGGGCGGTGGTCAGCACCGCAGTGGGTCACGCCACCGTTAAGCCTGCTCAGGCAGGCGCGTCAGCAGGGCGGCGGTTTGCCGCCCTTTTTTTCGTGGCGAGATTCAGCGTCCCTTGATCCACTGGCTGACGTCGTCGAAGGACAGCGGCCGGGAGAGCAGATAGCCCTGGATTTCGTTGCAGCCGATGTGTTTCAACCGATCCAGCTGGGCATCGGTTTCCACCCCTTCTGCGATGACGGCCAGCGACAGTCCGTGGGCGAGGGCGACAATGGCGCGGACGATGGAGTCGGCCTCCGAGGAGTTCCCCATGTCGCGCACGAAGGATTGGTCGATCTTCAGCTTGTCGACCGGGAAACGCATCAGGTAGGCCAGCGAGGAATAGCCGGTCCCGAAATCATCAATCGAAATCTGCACGCCGATTGCCTTCAACTCGTGCAGGCGGGTGAGCACTTCGTCGGCATCGTGCATGGCGACGCCTTCCGTGATTTCCAGTTCAATCCGTTCCGGCGGTACGCCGTGACGGACAATCGCGTCGCGAACCGTTTGCACAAGATTGGTATGGGCAAACTGATGGGCGGAGAGGTTGATGGCCACGCAGAGTTCGGTCAGGCCTCGCTGGCGCCAGCGTGCCAGGCTGCGGCAGGCTTCGTCGATGACCCAGTCGCCGATCTGCACGATCAGCCCAAGTTCTTCCGCAGCCGGGATGAAAACGGCCGGTGAAACCAGTCCGCGTTCCGGATGCTGCCAGCGGATCAGCGCCTCGACACCGGTCAGGCGCTGGGTTTGCAGATCCAGTTGCGGCTGGAAATGCAGGAGGAACTGGCGGTTGGCGAGGGCGGCGGTCAACTCGCCCTGGAGGTTGATTTTCTCCAGGATCGCCGCGTTCATGTGCGGCTCGAAGAAGGCAATCTTGTTCTGGCCTTGTGTCCGGGAGTGGTTGAGCGCTGCATCGGCATTCATCAGCAGGGTGTCCGGCTCGGTCCCGTCGGCCGGGAAAACCGAGAGGCCGGCATTGGCCGTGATGTGAATGGCGTTGCCCTGGATGTCCATGGGCGCGTTGATGCTTTCGACCAGACGTTCGGCCAGGTTGATGGCGCGATGCGGCTGGCTCAGGCGCGGGACGACCACGACAAAGTCGTCGCCGGTCACGCGCGAGACGGTATCGCCTTCGCGGGTGGCCTTGACCAGGCGCTGGGCAACGATTTTCAGGACCTCATCGCCGATATTGTGACCGAGCGAATCGTTGATGTGCTTGAGGCGGTTCAGGTTGAAGGCGAGCAGGTAAAGCGGTTTGCCTTCATTCTGGGCCGCGATGATGGCCTGGTTGATCCGGTCGATGAGCAGGGCCTTGTTGGGCAAATCGGTCAGGCTGTCGAACCAGGAATAGCGGTGGATCAGGCCTTCGGCACGCTTTCGTTCGCTGATGTCGGAGAAGATCGCCAGGTAGTGCGTGACCTTGCCCTGTCGGTTGCGCACTGTCGAAATGGAGAGCCATTCCGGATAGTACTGGCCGCTGCGGCGGCGGTTGACCACTTCGCCCTGCCAGACACCGGCTTCGCTCAGGGTTTGCCACATTTCCCGGTAAAACTCCGGGCTTTGCTTGCCGGAGGAGAGGAAGGACGGATTGCGCCCCAGAGACTCTTCCGCCGTCCAGCCGGTAATCCGGGTAAAGGCGCTGTTGATGCGGACGATGCGGTTCTCGGCATCGGTGATCATGACGGCTTCAGCCGCATTGTCGAAAACCTGCTGGGCCAGTGCCAGGCTGTCTTCGTATTCCTGCTGCCGGGTCAGATCGTCGATGGTCAGCAGATACAGCGCTTCGCCTTCGATGTGGTGCGGGCGCAGGCGCAACTCGGCCGGAAAGACGCTGCCATCGGCGCGGCGCAAAGGCCACTCGGTGAAAAATTGATCGCGTGATTGCAGTTCCAGTTCGCCCAGGCTGTTGAAAGCCTCGGCCGCGGAGGGCTCCAGATGCAGCGCCGCGAAATTCAGGGTCTTGAAGTGGTCGACCGTCAGACCGAAGAGCAGGGCAGCGGTCTTGTTGCAGTCTCGGATGGCGCCGGTTTGGGCATCGTAGAGGACGATGCCGGTATTGAGCATGTCCAGGATGTCGTCCAGCGCAAGGTGCATCAGTGAGGCAGTCATTGCGTATGCAGTGTTTCGAGGCTCTTCAACTGGCGATCGTGCCAGCGACTGAGCAGGACGAGCGCGATACTAGCACCAATCAACGCCATCGCCATGTCGGATTGCGTATCCCATGGATCACCCTGAGTCCCCAGGAATTCGTCGGCACCCTGACCAAGGGCCAGGGCCGCGCCCCACTCGATTAATTCGTACACCGCACTGATGGCCAGCGCCACGCACAGACAGAGGAAGGCAGCCATGCCGCCGGCACGCACGTGCCTGCCCCGAATCAGGATTTCACGCGCCGCCAGCGCCGGCACGAAACCCTGCATGAAATGGCCAATCTTGTCATAGGGATTGCGCCCGAGATTGAAGCCTTCCTGCAGCCAGAAACCAAGCGGCACTCGAGCGTAACTGTAAGCACCGCCGAGAATGAGTACCAGGCAATGCAGTGCAATCAGGAGGCTCAGCAGGGTAGTCAGCGGATAGCGCTGCCGGGTTGCAGCAATCAGGGGCAGTACGATGAGCACCGGTGCCACCTCCATCCACCAGGTGGCGCGGTCAAACGGGGAAAGTCCCGAGAGAACAAGGGCGCCGAGTATGATGGCGGCGAGCAGGGCATCGAGTTGGGATCGCGACATGGGGTCAGGCCTCCGCCCGGATCAGGTCCAGCAATTCTGCCCCATAGTGCTCGATCTTGGCACTGCCCATGCCGGTAATGCTGGCCAGCAGACCGTGGCTGGTCGGGCGGACTTCCGCCAGTTCGCGCAGGGTTTTGTCATGCAGGATGACGTAGGCCGGGACGCCCTGTTCGCGGGCGGTGTCGGCGCGCCAGCGGCGGAGCAGTTCAAAGAGCGCGACATCTTCCGGTGCGAGGTCTGCGGCAGCCGGGCGACCGCTGCGTGCGGGGGCGCTCGATTTGCGTTTAACGGGGCGGCGCAACTGGACACTGCGTTGTCCCTTGAGGACCTCTCGCGCCGCTTCGGTGAGTTGCAGCGCACCATGTTCGGCCATATCGACGTGGATCAGCCCGGCAGCGGCCAGTTGGCGGAACACGCTTTTCCAGGCATGGTCGTCGAGGTCGGCGCCGACACCGAAGGTGGGCAGCTGATCATGGCCGTACTGACGCATGCGTTCGGTCTGCTTGCCGCGCAGGACATCGGTCAGGTGGGTGACACCGAATCGCATGCCGGTGCGGAAGATAGCCGATAACGCCTTCTGCGCGGCCTGGGTGCCATCCCAGAGTTCCGGCGGGCTGTCGCAGACGTCGCAGTTGCCGCACGGCTCGCGCGATTCGCCGAAATAGTTGAGCAGAACCTGGCGGCGGCAGCGGGGTGCTTCGCAGTAGGCAAGCAGCGCGGTCAGGCGCTGCGATTCAAGGACTTTCTGGCTGTCTGCAGCGCCGGATTCGGCAATGCGCGCGTGCTGCAGGGCCACGTCCTGCATGCCGTACGCCATCCAGGCCTCCGAGGGTTCCCCGTCGCGCCCGGCGCGCCCGGTTTCCTGATAGTAGGCTTCGATACTCTTGGGCAGGTCGAGGTGGGCGACAAAGCGGACATCCGGCTTGTCGATGCCCATGCCGAAGGCGATGGTGGCACACATGATCAGGCCGTCCTCGCGCAGGAAGCGGCGCTGATTGGCCGCCCGTTCCTCGGCGGGCAGGCCGGCGTGGTAAGGCAGGGCCGGATAGCCTTGCGCCGAGAGCCATTCGGCTGTTTCCTCGACCTTCTTGCGCGACAGGCAATAGACGATACCGGCCTGGCCCTGGCGGCCCGCCAGGAAACCGAGCAGCTGCTTCTTGGCATTGTCCTTCTCGACCACGGTGTAACGGATGTTCGGGCGGTCGAAGCTGGAGAGGAAGACGCGGGCTTCCAGCAGGCCCAGGCGCGCCAGCATTTCGTTGCGGGTCGCCTGGTCGGCCGTGGCCGTCAGCGCGATGCGCGGCACCGCCGGGTAGCGTTCGTGCAGGGCGGAGAGTTGCAGGTATTCCGGGCGGAAATCATGCCCCCATTGCGAAACGCAATGAGCTTCGTCGATGGCGAACAGGGCCAGCTTGCCGGCTTCGTACAGCGCATCGAACATGGCCAGCGTGCGGTCGAGCAGCAGGCGTTCCGGGGCAATATAGACGAGGTCGAGCTGGCCGTTAAAGATGGCTTGCTCGACGGCCTGGGCTTCGCGCCAGTCGAGTGTGGAATTGAGGCAGGCCGCCTTGACGCCAAGCTGGGTCAGGGCATCCACCTGATCCTGCATCAGCGCAATGAGCGGCGAGACGACGACGGCACAGCCCGGGCGGAGCAGGGCCGGAATCTGGTAGCAGAGACTTTTGCCGCCGCCGGTCGGCATCAGCACCATGGCGTCGCCGCCTTGGGCAACGTGTTCAATGATCTCGGCTTGCTCCCCGCGGAAGGCCGGGTAGCCGAAGACATCTCGCAGGCAGGTCAGGGCTTGGGCGGCGGTCGACACGAATTCAGGCCCGGTTTTCAGGCAGGATGGCTTCGCGGCGGAGCACCTCGCCATCCCAGCGCAGTGCTTCGCCGCGGTCTTCGTGCCAGTCGGCCAGGACCCAGCGTTCAACGTGGATGCCGTCGACAATGTGGTCGTGGCGGGCCGGCTGGTGAGTGTGGCCGTGAATGAAGGTGGCGTAGGCGTGATCGCGCAGGAAATCGTCCGTCGCAGCACCGTTCAGGTCGCTGTAATGCTGCGGCTTGGCCTGCTGGTTGCGGCGGCTCTTCCAGCGCATCAGGCGGGCGACCAGGCGGCGCAGCCAGCGCGGGCGCGCGAGCATCTGCGCTTGCCATTCCGGCGTGCGGACTTTGGTGCGGAAGGCCATGTAGGCCGCATCGTCGAGGCAGAGTGCATCACCGTGCGAGAGCACGAAGGACCACTCGGGCAGGGCGAGGTCATACGGGTCGGGCAGCAGGGTCAGGCCGGCTGCTTCAGCAAAGGTCTGGCCGAGCAGGAAGTCCCGGTTCCCGTGCTGGAGGTAGATCTTGAGACCGGCGTCGGCTGCCGCACGGAGCGCGCCGATGATCCGGGCGTGATGGGCGTCGTCGATGTCGTCGTCGCCGATCCAGGCTTCAAAAAAGTCGCCGAGAATGTACAGCGCCTCGGCCTGGCGGGCGCGGCCCGCCAGAAACCGGAGGAACAAAGCAGTCGCCCCGGGCGACCGGGGCGACAAATGCAGGTCGGAGATGAAGAAGATCAAACGATCTCGGCCTTCTCGATGATCACGTCTTCCTTCGGCACGTCCTGATGGAAGCCCTTGTTGCCGGTGGCAACGGCACGGATCTTGTCGACGACATCCAGACCTTCGGTGACTTCGCCGAAGACGCAGTAGCCCCAGCCCTGACCCATCGGGGCCTTGAAGTCGAGGAAGTCGTTATCGACGGTGTTGATGAAGAACTGGGCGGTGGCCGAGTGCGGATCGTTGGTGCGGGCCATGGCGATGGTGCCGCGCTTGTTCTTCAGACCGTTGGCGGCCTCGTTCTCGATCGGGGCCTGGGTGTCCTTCTGGTCCATGCCGACGGCAAAACCGCCACCCTGGATCATGAAGTTCTTGATGACGCGGTGGAAGATGGTGCCGTTGTAGTGGCCGGCTTCAACGTAGGCGATGAAGTTGGCAACGGTCTTCGGGGCCTTTTCGGCATCCAGCTTCAGGGTGATGGCGCCGTGGTTGGTGGTCAGCTTGACTTGGGACATGTGGGAATCCTTATTTTTCGGAAATGATTTTGACGCTCTGGATGACGACGGGCGTCACCGGAACATTCTCGTAATAGCCAGCGTTGCCGGTCGGCACCTTGGCAATCTTGTCGACGACATCCATGCCCTGGACGACCTTGCCGAAGACGGCGTAGCCCCAGGTGCGGCCATCGGCCGGAGAGCGGTGGTTCAGGAAGTCGTTGTCTTTCAGGTTGATGAAGAACTGGACGCGGGCGGAGTGCGGGTCCTGGGTGCGGGCCATGGCCAGCGTGCCGCGCTCGTTTTTCAGGCCGTTGTTGGCTTCATTCTGCAGCGCCGGGGTGCGCGTTTTCTTCTCTTCCATCGACGAGTTGAAACCGCCGCCCTGAATCATGAAGCCATCGATGACGCGATGGAAAATGGTGGCTTCGTAAAAGCCGTGTTTGGCGTTGTAGAGAAACATCTCCACGGTCTTCGGGGCTTTGTCCGGGAACAGTTCCAGCGTGACCTTGCCGAGCGAGGTGGTCATTTCCACCGTCGGGGCTGCCCAGGCAGCGACGGAGAGCAGCAGGCCGGCGGTCAGGGTTGAGAGTTGCTTCAACATCAGGCACTTCCTTCGTAGATGATTTTCCATTTGCCGTCTTCGCGAATCCAGTACTGGCGCTTTTTCATCTGGTTGTTCAGATTGTTGCTGCGGTAGTCCTGGTCGAAGGTGACGACAACCACTTCTTCCTTGCCGGGGTTGCGGAACACGGACAGGTTATCCACCTTGACCTTGATCCACTCCTTGCCCCCATTGACTTGGCGCTTCTGGGCGGCAAATTGTTCGTAACTCTGGTCGGCCGATTTGAAACGCTTCGAATAGTGTTTCAGGTAACGCTCGGTGTCGCGGCTTTCCCAATCGCTCCGCCAGGCGTCGATGGCCTTGTTGAGCTCGGTCCGTTCCTTGTTCCAGTCATCCAGCGACAGCCATTCGACCGAGTTGCTGATGATGACCGGCGTCAGACCGACCTGCAGATTCTTGGAAATGGCTTCCAGATCCTGGTTCGTCAGGACGACGCAGCCATCCGATGCTTTGGGCGGACGGGCGTAGGTGTCGGAGGGGGTGCCATGCAGCCAGATACCGCTGCCGCCACGCCCCTGGCGCTTGTCCCATTCATTTGGATAGTTGATGGGATAGGCGCCGCTGCCATACAGGTCGGCCAGCTTTTGCCGGGGCAGGTTGGCGGTCACGTGGTACACGCCAATCGGGGTGCGCTTGTCACCTTCGGCCGATTTTTCAGCACCCAGCTTGCCTTGCGTCACGTAATAATCGGCCACAAAACGCGGTCGACCGCCGTTCTTGACGTCGTTCTCGTAGAGATAGAGGCGTGAGCGTTTGGTATCCACCACGATCGCGTAGCGCTGGTCCGGCTGCATTTGCAGCAGGTAGCGCGGCACGGCATTGTCCTGCGGCTTTTCCCGATAGCCCTTGAGGCGGGCAATGGCCTCAGCGCGCAGGTCGGCCACTTTTTCCGTGGGTGCGCTATTCAGGGCACCGAAGGATTGGATGGGTTGGGTGCGCGCCATCAGCAGGTCGCCGCGAATCAGATGGGCGAGACGATAGTTCGGGTACTGGCGGAGCAGATTTTCAGTCAGTTGCAGCGCGCTGCTCAGACGGTTGTCTTCAATTTCCTTGAAGATCTTGGCCAGTTGGGCTTCCGGTCCCATATCCGAGACCGTGGAAGGGCGTGCCGAAGCAACCTGAGTGGCACTCAGGGCTGCTGTCGCACCTGCACTGGCAGCCACCACAGCGGCTGCCTTGCGAGGGGCGTTTTTTTGCGTCGATTTGGGCGGCTTGGCGAGGGCGCTGCCCGCCACGCAGGCGGACAGCCCAAACAACAGAAACTTCCGACCAAACATCAGCGGGAGTTTTCTTCCTTGATCAGCCACTTGCCGCCGCTACGCACGAAAACGAGGGTCTTCGTCGTGGAGGTGCTCAGGCCCGGTGCACTGTAGTGCTGGCGGAATTTGACCACGGCACGGTCGCCATCAACGGTGATGGCCGGTGCATCGTAGCTGACCGAAATCTTGCCGCCCTTGCCGGCGATACGCTGTTCGCGTTCCGCTTCCCACTCCTTGCGGGAAATACCCTTCGGCGTGTTGAAGTCGCTGGCGTAAGCACCCAGGTAAGCGCGCATGTCCTTGCGAGACCAGGCGCCGGCCCAGTTGGCGAGGGCTTTGGTGACATCTTCGTTGGCCGTATCCGCCGGCTTGGCAGCCGCAGGGGTCGGAGCCGGCGCAGCAGCCACGGGTTTGGCATCCGTATTCTTGGCCGCAGCGGCGCCCGGGGTGGCGGCTACAACGCTGGCCGTCGGGGCGGCTGCAGGCTTGGACGGAGCGGCAGCCGGGGCCGGTGTGGCTGCGGCAACCGGTGCCGCAGCGGCCGGCTTGGCGGCAACGGCCGGTGCTGTGGCGGCCGGTGCAGTCGGTTTGACGTTCGGCTTGCCGGAGGTGCTGATCAGATCGCGGATCAGGGCAAGCTTGTTCTGGGTGGCGGCATTGGCACCATCCAGCTGCAGTGCCTTGTCGTAGGCCTGGCTGGCGAGCTTGGCGTAGATGTCGCCAAGGTTTTCGTAAGCGATGGCATAAGACGGGTGAGTCCTTATTGCCATTTCCAGCGCCGTGCGCGCCTTGTCATACTGCTTTTGCTGCGCGTAGAGCACCGCGAGGTTGTTGTACGGCTCGGGGAGTTCCGGGAAGTCTTCGGTCAGTTTCGTGAACACGGCGATGGCTTCAGCCGGCTTGTTCATTTCGGTGAAGATCAGGCCCTTCAGGAAACGGCCTTGCGCATCCTTGGGTTTGCCGGAGAGGTAGGCGTCGACCTTTTCCATGGCCTGCGGCAGTTGGCCCTGTTTCATCAGGCGCTGCACTTCCGGCAGGTTGTCGGCGAAGGCGGGGGCGGTAAAGCCGATGGCCAGGCCGAGAGCCAGTGCGCGCATCGTCTTGTACTGCTGGAAACGGGGTTTGAGCAGGGAAGTTGAGGTCATCGCTGTGCTACAATTCTCGGGTTTTTACAAACAGCCGATTCTACCAAAAACCCTGCGCGATCCATAGGATCACCCCCCGGAACGGCGCCTTATTTTTCCTTGGTATGCTAAAAATTTACAATTCCCTGAAGCGGGAAAAACAAGCTTTTACACCCATCGAACCCAACAAGGTCCGCATGTACGTGTGCGGGATGACCGTTTATGACTATTGCCACCTCGGGCATGCCCGCGTGATGGTGGTATTCGACATGGTCTACCGTTGGCTGAAGGCATCCGGGTATGACGTGACCTACGTCCGTAACATCACGGATATCGACGACAAGATCATCAAGCGCGCAGCGGAAAATGGCGAAACCATCCTGCAACTGACGGATCGCTTCATTGCGGCCATGCATGAAGATGCAGACGCGCTGGGCGTGCTGCGGCCCGATCATGAGCCGCGTGCTACCGAATTTGTGCCGGAAATGCAGGAGATCATCGGCAAGCTGGAGGCCAACGGTCTGGCGTATCACGCGGCAGATGGCGACGTGAATTTTGCCGTGCGCAAGTTTGACGGTTACGGGAAGCTTTCCGGCAAGTCGCTGGATGACCTGCGCGCCGGTGAGCGGGTCGAGGTCGATTCTGCCAAGCAGGACCCACTCGATTTCGTGCTCTGGAAAAGCTCCAAACCCGGTGAGCCGTCCTGGCCATCGCGCTGGGGTGACGGTCGTCCGGGCTGGCACATCGAATGTTCGGCGATGAGTTCCAAGCTGCTCGGCAACCATTTCGATATCCATGGTGGCGGGCAGGATCTGCAGTTCCCGCATCACGAGAACGAGATTGCCCAATCTGAGGGGGCAAACTGCTGCACCTTCGTGAATTACTGGATGCACAACGGTTTTGTCCGGGTCGACAACGAAAAGATGTCGAAATCCCTGGGTAATTTCTTCACGATTCGTCAGGTGCTGGAAGAATACGATCCGGAAGTGGTCCGTTTCTTCATCCTGCGTGCGCAGTATCGCAGTCCGCTCAATTACTCCGATGCACATCTGGATGATGCCAAGCGCAGTCTGGACAGCCTGTATTTCGCGTTGCGCGATGTGCCGCCGGCAGCGGTGACCCTGGATTGGGATCAGCCTTATGCGGCCCGTTTTGCGGCTGCACTGAACGAGGATTTCGATTCGTCCGGCGCCATTGCCGTCCTGTTTGAGCTGGCTGCCGAAGTGAATCGCCAAAAGGATGCGCAACTGGCTGGGTTGCTGAAGGCGTTGGCCGGTGTGATTGGCCTGCTGGAGCGCGACCCTGTCGCTTATCTGCGTGCGGGTGCGGGCGCGGGGGGGCTGGATGAGGCTGCCATTGATGCCATGGTAACGGCACGGACTGAAGCCAAGAAGGCGCGGAATTTTGCGGAAGCCGACCGGATTCGTGACGCCCTGAAGGCGGAAGGCATTGTGCTGGACGACAGTCCGCAGGGAACTAGCTGGCGTCGGGCCTGATCGGGCCAGGATGAAAAAAAGGGCGGGAAGTGCAGACTTCCCGCCCTTTTTGTTTGTTGGGGGATGGCTTTAAGCGGTGAGTCGCGGTGCGCTGCCATGTCCCTGGCAACTGCCATGGGCTTTTTGCAGGCATTCCTTGGCACAGCTTGCACAGCGACCACAGTCGCGCGTCACGCCCAACTCCCGGCGCAGATCTTTGAGTGTCCGGGCGCCGCCCAGCGCGGCTTCATGAATCTGGCGGTCCGTGACGGCCTGGCAAACACAGACGTACATGCGATGACTCCAAATCGTGCTTAATGCGAATTGTTTGCATTCTATGTAAACGAGAATGACTGTCAATAGCATTTGCATCCATGATGATGAATCGGTATTCATCGAGATCGCCTGAGACGGAGTCGTACTGAGTTCGGTGAGGTCCTGCCCGGAAAATGGGCAAAAAAAACCGCAGCCGGGGCTGCGGTTTTGACAGGCTAGTGGGCCGGGGAGATCAGTCCCCGGATTCGATATGGGCCTGGAGATAGTTCGGGAGCGTCACGCTGTCGATGAGGCTATGCTGGGTCTCCAGCCAGTCAATCGCTTTTTCGCAGCCTTCCAGCAATTCTTCGAGCAGTTCGCGGCTGACGTAATCCTGTTGCTCTTCGCAAAAAGCGATGGCTTCCAGCAGCAGGGGACGGTGAATCTCCTGCTCGTATTTCAGGTCGCCTTCCAGGCATTCGACCACGTGTTCCCCGATGAGCAACTTGCCCAGATTCTGCAGGTTGGGCAAACCTTCCAGGAAAAGGATGCGCTCGATCAGTTCGTCGGCTTCCTTCATGACCCGGATCGATTGCTTGTACTGGTAGTCGTTGAGCTTCTCCAGGCCCCAGTTACGGAACATCCGGGCGTGCAGGAAATACTGGTTGATGGCGGTCAACTCGTTTTTGAGGACCTTATTCAGCATCTCGATGACTTTTTTGTTGCCTTTCATCGTGCGCTCCCGTTCAGGTGGGGCTGCCCGAGCCCATCTGGCTCTGCAGGTGGTTGGGAAGGCCGATCATCTCGATCAGGCGCAGCTGTTTTTCCAGGAAGTAGGCGTGATCCACCTCGGTGTCTTCCAGCTGGACTTGCAGCATGTCACGGCTCACGTAATCCTGGGCCTTTTCGCACGCGGCAATGGCTTTCTTGAGTTCGCCATCGACGTGGTATTCGAGACCGAGGTCCGACTTCAGCATGTCCGGCACGGTCTTGCCGACCTTGAGCGGGTTGCGTTTTTCGAGGTTCGGCTTGCCTTCGAGGAACAGGATGCGCTGGATCAGCGCACGGGCGTGCTGGCGCTCGTGTTCGGATTCGTGGATGGATTTGTCTGCGAGTTCATTCAGGCCCATGTCGGCATACATCTCGCCGTGAATCAGATACTGGTCGACGGCGGTCAATTCGCCTGCGAGGAGATCGTTGAGGATCTCGATGATTTTCTTGTCGCCTTTCATGGCTTTCTCCGTAATGAGGCATTGCCGGTCTGGCAACGGATAGCTGGATTCTAGGTGGTGCAGCGCGCGTTGACCAGCACTCGCCCGGGAGAATCACCGGGTTGCTTGCTCTGACTTTTGGCATAGTGCATGATCAAACTTGGCGAAACGTCATGGAGGCAGCATGGGTGCGGCAGTCTGGGCGGTGGCAAGGTGTGCGGGGCAGGCCGGTCACGGCTGTTCCCGCTGACGGCATGCCCATGGCCAATATCCCCGATCCGGTTTCGAGCCATGCCGCTTTGCTGCATGCCGCCATTCTCGATCATTCGGGTTACGGCATCATTGCGACCACGCCGGAAGGGGTGATCACGGTCTTCAACCGGGCTGCCGAGCGCATGCTGGGGTATCGGGCCGAGGAAGTGATCCATCAACTGACCCCGGCGCCCTTTCATGATCCGCAGGAAGTGGTGGCGCGGGCCGCCGAGTTTTCCGCAGAATTGGGTGTGACCATTGCACCGGGTTTTGAGGTGTTTGTCGCCCGGGCGCGGCGTGGGCTGCCCAATGAATATGAATGGAGCTACATCCGCAAGGATGGCAGCCGCTTCCGTATCCTGCTCTCGGTCACCGCCTTGCGTGATGAACAGGAGGTGCTCATCGGTTTTCTCGGGATGGTGGTCGATGTGACGGAGCGTCTGTGGGCGCGCCGTGAACTGGCCGAACGAGAAGCCCAGTATCGCCAGCTTTTCGAAGACAATCCGAATGCGATGTTGTTGTACGACATCGACTCGCTGTCCATCCTGGCGGTCAACGATGCGTTGTTGCAACTTTATGGATACACCGAGCCCGAGTTGATCGGCCAGCCTTTGCACCTGCTCTGGGCGCCGGATGAATGTGGCGAGTTGATGCGCCTGATCGGGTTGCTGCGCAACGATACCTCCGCCGCGACCTTTCATCAGCGCTGGCGGAATGTACGCAAGGGCGGGCAGGAGTTTCACGTCGAGACGACCTCGCGCCGACAGTCTGTTGGTGAGCGGCGTGCCCGTTTTGTACTCGTGCATGAAATCAGCGATACGGTTCGTGTGGAGCGTCTGGCCGAAGATCAGGCCCGCTTCCTGAACCAGTTGCTGGATGCCTTGCCGATGCCGGTTTTTTACAAGGATCGGGCGGGCAATTATCTCGGTGCCAATCCTGCCTATTTCAATCTGCTGGGGTTGTCACCCGAGCATTTCCTGGGCCGGACGGTCGACCAGATTGCAGGGCCGGAATTGGCGGCCATTTACCGCGCGGCGGATCAATTGGTCTTCGACCAGCCCGATGTCGCTCATGTCTATACCTCGCAGGTGAGGGATGGGGCCGGAGATTTGCGCGACGTGGTTTTCCACAAGGCCGCTTTCCGCGATCACCAGGGGCGGGTGGCCGGCTTGATCGGCATCCTGATCGACATCACCGAGCAGCGCCGGGCCGCACAAGCCCTGCGCGAGAGCGAGGCCCGCCTGATGCAGGTCTTGCATAACAGTCCGCTCCCGATTTTCGTCATCGATGATCAGCATCGGGTGGTGCTCTGGAACCTGGCCTGCGAGCGGGTGATCGGCATTCCCGCGGCAGAAATGCTGGGGACGCGCGATGCCTGGCGGGCTTTTTATGCCGAGCCGCGCCCCGTGATGGCGGACTTGATTGTCAGCGGCGGCGATGAAGGCAATGTGCGCGCCTTGTATGGCCTGCAGTGTGCCCGTTCTGCCCTGAACCCCGAGGCTTTTGAAGCGGAAGGTTTCTTTCCGACCCTGGCGGAGGGTGAAGGGCGTTGGTTGTATTTCAGCGCATCCCCCCTGCGCGATGCCGAAGGCAGCGTGGTCGGTGCCATCGAGACGCTGGTGGACATTACCGAGCGCAAGCGGGCCGAAGCCGAAGCCCGCCTGTTGACCGAGGATCTGGAGGCGCGGGTACTGGCGCGTACCAACGAACTGGCACGGGCAAACGAGGAATTGCGGCAGGCCATGGGGCAACTTGTCCAGGCCGAGAAACTGGCTTCTTTAGGGACCTTGGTTGCCGGTGTGGCCCACGAACTCAATACGCCGCTCGGCAACATGCGGACTGTTGCCAGCAGTTTTGAGCACCGTCTGCAGGCGTTTGCGGCTGCCCTGGCATCGAACAGCCTGCGTCGCTCCATGCTGGATGAATTTGTGGCGGCGGCGCGCGATGCGGCCGGGATCATTGAACGCAATGCGCAGCGGGCAACGGAACTGATCGGAGATTTCAAGCAGGTGGCGGTGGATCAGACGAGTACGCGCCGACGCGAGTTTGATCTGGCCAAGGTGATTGATGAAATTCACGGCGCCTTGCGCCCACGACTGCGCCAGACACCGCATCAGCTTGAGATGAGCGTCCCGAGCGGGATCATGATGGACAGCTACCCCGGCCCGCTTGAACAGGTTTTGCTGAATTTCTTCAATAATTCACTGATGCACGGCTTTGCCGCCGGCGAGGCCGGACTGATCAGCCTCCGCGCCGGCGTATTGGATGATGGGCGGGCTGAATTGGTGTATGCCGACAATGGTCAGGGCATGGATGAGGCGACGGCTGCCCGTGCCTTTGATCCGTTTTTCACGACGCGGTTGGGCAAGGGTGGGAGTGGCCTTGGGCTGTATATTGTTTTCAATCTGGTCACCGGGGTGCTGGGCGGTGAGGTCGTCATGGACAGCCGACCTGGAGAAGGAACACGTTTCCGCCTGGTGCTGCCGCGTGTGGCGCCGGTTCAGCGCGTGACGGATGGGGAAGGGGAAGCGCATGCAGGATGATGATCTGATTACCGTGCTGGATGATGAGGGGGAGGGGGCGCTCGCCCCGGTCGAGACGGGCTGGCCTGTACTGATCGTCGATGACGACGAGGAGGTTCATCTGGCGACCCGCTATGCGATGCAAACCTTCCGTTATCTGGATCGTGCCGTTGCCTTGACGCATGCCCATTCGGCCGCGGAGGCCCGGGCCATTCTGGCCAGTCGCCAGGATTTTGCCGTCGTCCTGCTCGATGTGGTGATGGAAACCCAGGATGCCGGCTTGCAGATGGTGCGCCACATTCGCGATGACCTGGGCATGTCGGAGGTGCGCATCATCCTGCGTACCGGGCAGCCGGGATATGCGATGGAACTGGAGGTGTTTACCAGTTATGACATCAACGATTACCGCACCAAGAGCGAACTGACCCAGACCCGTCTCTTCACCGCCGTGATCTCGGCGCTGCGCTCTTACCAGCAGATCCGGACCATTGCGGAAAACCGGCGCGGTCTGGAAAAGATCGTGCATGCTGCCTCGGACCTCATGGAGTTGCGGGCCCTGGGCAGTTTTGCCGAAGGTGTGCTGATCCAGCTGGCCGGCCTGTTGCGTTTGCCGGTCGACGGCATCGTTTGCGCCCAGCGGGGGGCGCCAACCGGTCCTGCCGATCCGCAAGGCCTGTACGTGATCGGTGCCGCCGGACGCCACGCTGATTTGGTGGCTTCCCCCTTGAGCCGTGTCGATGCGCCGGGCGTGGTGTCGGCGATCGAGCAGTGCATGCAGGCCAGGCAGCACCTGTTCGCGCCGGCCCTGACCGTGCTTTACATCCGGAGCGGTGAGAGCGAAGGGGCGGTCTATCTGCAAACGGATTCGCCGCTGGCAGCCACCGACCAGCAGTTGCTCGAAGTGTTTGCCGCCAATATTTCCTCCTGCTACGGCAATGTCCGCCTGGTCGAGCGCCTCAACTATGTGGCCTACCACGATGGCCTGACGGGCTTGCCCAATCGGAGCTGCTTCATTCGCGATCTGGATGCCGTGGCGCGCGCTGGCGAACAGGTTGTGATCGCGCTGCTCGATCTGCGCCACTTTGCCGATCTCAATGACGGTCTGGGCCACGATGTCGGAAATGCCTTGCTGAAAGGCGTGGCGGCCCGTCTCCTGGAGCGGCTGGGCGGCGCGTGTCGGGTGGCGCGGATCGGCGCCGATGTCTTCGGTGTGGTCGGGCCGGAGGCGGCAGTGAATCCGGAAAGCTTGTTCGAGGTCTTCGCGCAGCCGGTGGATGCGGCGGGTAATCACTTGCCGCTCTCGATTACCTTGGGCTTTTGCCGTGTGCTGGGCGAGGAGCGCTCGGGACTGGCCCTGCTCAAGTCGGCCAATATCGCCTTGAACCGCGCCAAGCGCAGCTTGAGCGAGAGCTACCAGTACTTCGTGCCGGAGATGGAGGACCGCTCACGCTGGCGTCTTGAAATCATCAACCGCCTGCGTACTGATTTTCGAGAGGGCCTGCTGGAGGTCTGGTTCCAGCCCAAGGTGCAGCTACGCGGCGGGGTTTGTGTCGGGGTCGAGGCCTTGCTCCGCTGGCCCGGTCCGGAAGGGGGCTTTGTGCAGCCGCCGGATGTGTTCATTCCGCTGGCGGAATACTCCGGGGTCATCGTTGATCTGGGGCGCTGGGTGCTCGATAGTGCGGCGGCCATTTATCCGGCCTTGCGCCAGTCGATTCCGGGTGAGCTGTCGATTGCCGTGAATATCAGCATGCCGCAGTTTCTGGGCGGCGGTTTTGTCGATGAGGTGCGCGAGGTCATGGTGCGCCATGGTTTGCCGCGCGGTGTGCTGGAACTGGAGGTGACCGAGAGCGTGGCCATGGAAGAGCCGAAGGCGGTCATCGGCAGCCTGGCCGCCTTGCGTGATGCGGGCGTGCGGGTGGCGATCGATGACTTTGGTACCGGCTACTCCTCGCTGGCGCATCTGCGCGAGTTGCCGATCGACTGTCTGAAAATCGATCGGGCCTTCATCAAGGATATTGCCGGCGGCGAGGGGGGCATGTTTGCCGAAACCATCGTCGCGCTGGGCAGCAAACTCGGTTTGACCATCGTGGCCGAAGGCATGGAGACAGAAGAGCAGGCGGGCTTCCTGCGTGGCCTCGGCTGTGGCGTCGCGCAGGGCTACCTGTATGCGCGGCCGATGCGCTTGCCGGATCTCCTGGCCTGGCTGGCCAGTCGTCCGCGCCACTGAGCCGGTTTCAGCGTTCGACCCAGATGTGACGGGCGATCTGGTGCTCAAGCGCCAGTTCGACCTCGTCGGCCAGGATCACGGTCATCGGCTTTTGCTGCAGGACAGTCAGCGGGCGGTGTTCGGCCAGGCCGTAGGCGGTGAGCTGTTCGCGCTGATGGGCATCGATCTCATCGCCGAGGGCGGCCAGACGGACGGTTTGACCGGGCTGGATGAAGGCCAGCGGCAGGCGGGCATCGTGTTTGGGGGGCATGCTCAGCTCCAGAGGGCCCGCAGGGCGAGGTTGAACAGGCCGCCAATCAGGAAAGCGAAGGGCACGATCAGGCCAACCATGGTGGCGGCCGTTTTCGCCCCTTGTTCCTTGACCATCATCATCAGGCTGGCGAAGCAGGGGATGAACAGAGTAATCGTGATCATGCCGACCACGGCCTGAATCGGGCTCAGGCTGCCGGCCATGGCGAAGAGGCCGGTTGCGCCGAAGTCGCGGCGCAGGAAACCCATCACGAAAGCGGCGGACGCCTCCTTGGGCAGGCCCAGCCAGCCGGTGACCAGCGGTTCGCCGGCTTCGATGATGGCGGGCAGCGCGCCGATCTTGTCGAGTGCAAACATGATGAAGGTCCCGAGCAGGAACAGCGGGATGACTTCGATCAGATACCACTTGAGTCGGCCGCCGGTCTTTTTCAGCACGTTGCCGAGGATCGGCAGGCGCATCGGCGGCATTTCGGTGACCAGCGGAATGCGCCGGCCTGGAATCAGTCGGGCGGCCAGGAAACCGGCCAGCAGCAGCACGCCGACCATGGCCAGGGCCCAGATCAGCACAGCCTGGAAAGACACGCCGCCCAGCATGCCGAGCACGACGCCCAACTGCGCTGAGCAGGGAATGGCCAGGGCAAGCAGGAAGCTGGTGATCAGGCGTTCGCGCGGTGAGTGCAGGATGCGGGTGGTCAGCGTGGCCATGGTCACGCAGCCGAGGCCGAGCACCATGGGCAGGACGGCCCGCCCATTCAGGCCAATCGCGGCAAAGAGGCGGTTGGCGATCACCGTCAGGCGCGGCAGGTAGCCGGAGTCTTCGAGGACGCCGAAGGCGAAGAAGAAGGTCGTGACGATGGGCAGAATGAGGGCAAGCGCATAGGTCATGCCCATGGTCCACAGACCGTATTGCCCGACCAGCATTTCGGCCAGCCAGGGGAGGTTGACCGTCGACTGCACGAAATCGGTGAAGGCCGGGTTGAGGATGCCTTCAAACAGGTCTTCCTCCATCAGGCCGACCAATGTGGTGGCGCCGAAAACACCGACGAATTCATAGACGGCAAACAATACGCCGAGCAGGATGGGCCAACCCCAGGCCGGATGCACGACATATTGGCCGATTCGTTGCGACAGGAGCGGGCTGCTCTTGGGGGCGCGCTGGATGACGCTGCCAGCCAGGGCATCAGCGGCCTGCGTCCGTTCGCGGGCCAGGCGCGGTGGCAAGGCCTGCGGGCCGGTGCCGGCGTGGGCCTGGCGCAAAGCCTGCAATTCGGCAAAGTGTTCGCCGGCCTGGGCGGCCAGCCACTGGCTGACTTCGTCGTCGCCACCGAGAAAGAGGATGGCCAGACCGCGTGCTGCCAGATGGGGATGCGGGGTCCGGCGCGTGATGGCGGCAGTGGTCTGCGCGATCAGGCTTTCGATTTCTGGATCGTATTGCAGCAGGGTGTCGGGGCGGCGGGCGGCTTCGATGGCCTGCGTCAGTTCGCCCATGCCCTCGCCGCCGGTAGCAACGGTGGTGACGACCGGAATATCCAGGGCTTGCCCGAGGGCATCGACATCGACGGTGACGCCGCGGGCGGCCGCCTCGTCGTGCATGTTCAGGGCGAGCACCATGGGCAGGCCGAGTTCGGCCAGCAGGGCGGTCAGGGTCAAGGTCCGGCGCAGATTCTTGGCATCGCCAACCTGCACCAGACAGCGTGTGGATTCGTTGAGCAGGGCGCGCATGGTGGCGCGCTCGTCATCGCTGCGCGAGGGCAGCGCCAGCACGCCCGGTGTGTCAAGCAGCACCGCTGTCTTGTCGAAGCGGGTATTGGCGCGGGTCACCTCGACCGTGGTGCCGGGATAGTTGGAAACGTTAACGTAGGCGCCGGTGAGGCGATGGAAGAGAACGGATTTGCCGACGTTGGGGTGGCCGACAAGAAGTAGTGCGTTGGGCGTCATGGTGAGTCGTGTCAGGTGGCCTGGCAGCGTTGTAGTGCTGTGCTGAGCCAGGTGGCGTCGACTTCGCCGGTGCGCTGAGCGCAGGGGCGACGGTCGCGATCGAGAAGAACGGTGTGGGGTAGCGCGCCGCTTCGGTTTCCAAAGCGTGCGAGCAGGCCCTGTGGCGTACTGGGTCCGTGGAGCAGAAGGGTTGGTGAACGCAGGGCAGCCTGCACATCAACGGGGCTGCCGGCTGTCTCCTGGGGGCGTTGCAGGGCAACGGCGATGAGACGCAGGCCGGTCTGACGGGCTGTGTCTGCCAGTAGCGGCAATTCGCGTACACAGGGGGGGCAATCGCTGCGCCAGAAATTGACCAGGGTGAGCCCCGGAGGCAGTGCTGCCAGGCGGATAAAACCCTCGCGACCCGGAAGTTCAAAATCCAGCGCGTTTTTGGCCTGTTCGGCGGCGTTGACCGTCGGACAAGCAAATGGCCCCGCCAGGAGGGCGAGGCCAAGGCTACGGAGCAAACGAAGGCTTGGTGTCACAGGGTGAACTTTACGCCACCATAGACAAAGCGACCACGGTTCGGGCCCCAGATGTGGGTGACATCGTAATTGCCGGCGCCGTCGATCCAGAGCATGCTTTCTTTGTCGGATTGTTTGAAATCGAACGCATTGTCGATACCGAGATAAGCTGACCATTGTTTGTTCAGCCGGTATTCGCCGCGCAGATCGATGACCCAGTAAGAAGGACTCTTGTCCATTTTCTTCGTGCCATCGAAGTTGTAGCGCTGATTATTGGCGTAATCGTAAAACTTGGCGAGATCCATCGGGCCGGTCCAGGTACCGCGCAACATGCCGGTCCAGGGGCCGCTCTCGTAGTCCAGGCGCAGATAGGCGCGTGTCTCCGGTCGGGCAAAAGCAAGCGTGCCTGCTTCGGAAAAGCGGTAGCTGAAACGCTCTGCGGCGACCGTGGCTTCCAGTTGCGGCGTCAGCTTATAGGTGACGGTCAGGTCACCTCCGACTACTGTGACGGGTTTCTGGGCCGACGTGAAACGGGTGATGGCCTCGCCGGTCAGCGGATCGGTGGCGCCCGAGTCGAGCAGGGCCATGTTTTTGATCCGGTTGTAGTTCAGCGAAGTCACCCAGGCCAGACGGTCGCCCGCGTAGGACAGGGCGTAGGAGGCGTTGTCGGCAGTTTCCGGTTTCTTGATCTCGCGGACGATGCGGGTGGTGTCAAGGATGCCGTGATCCTGCTCGAAGAACGAGGTCGGCGCCCGGTAACCATGACCAACGGCAAAGCGGCTGTTGAGTTCATGCGAATGGTGCCAGAGGGCGCTCAGACGCGGGCTGGTGATGCCGCCAAAGATGTTGTGTTCGTCATGACGTACAGAGCCGTTGAGTTCCAGGTCGCCGTCGAAGAGGGCTCGGTAAGCCTGAACGAAGGCACCCGGCGTGCGATAGACGTAGTTGTCGATCCCATCATTGATACGGCCGCTGGCATCGGTGCCCCGGCTGCGCAGGTCTTCGTAACGGTAGCTCAGGCCGGTGGTGACCAGGGTCTCTCCCAGAGGCTGCTGAGTGCTGGCTTCCAGGTAGTACTGGTCTTGCTCGGCACGATACGTTGCTTTTTCGTAGAAGGAGTCCTGCTTGTGGTTCGCGTAGCCAAAAGCCAGGCGCAGGCTGCCTTCGCCCAGCCGACGAGTGGCGCTGCTGACGATCTGCTTGCGGTCGGTAAAGATGATCTCGGACATGCCAGCCAGGCCATCGTTGTAGAACTTGCCGGCCTGACCATTGCTCAGGGTGTCGCTGCCGCTGCCGTCCGGGGTGACCCAGCCGCGGGCGTCAGGGGAGCCGTGCGGACCGGCGCGCCAGTTGAAAGGATTCCCGCTGCCATCTGCTTTGACGCCGCTGTAATCCTTGCCCATGGCGCCGCCCATGCGCTTTTCGTCGACCAAATCAAGGCGGCCTTTGACCTTGAAACCACCCAGGTCATCCACGAAGAAGCCCAGACCGGCGATGTTCCGCTTGAAGCCGGTGTATTCGGAAACGCCATTGCCGTCGGCGTCGACCGTATCGTGTGTGTTGTGCTGGAAATTGGCGGTCAGTGCGCCGCCTTCGAAGGCTTTGGCGCCAAAGAGGTCGGTGCTCCATTGGCCGTAGCGGCCAAATTGCTGGTTGGCGATGAACTCATCCTTGCTCGGGCGGCGGGTGACGATATTCACCGAGCCTGCGAGGGCTTCCGGTGCGATCAAGCTGGTGCCGGCGCCACGTGAGATGTCGATACGTTCGACTCCGCCCAGATTCACGCTGTCCAGACCATAGGCGGTCGACACAGAGGAAAAAATCGGAATGCCATCAATGAGCAGGGTGGTGTAGCGACCCGGCAGGTTGTTCAGCACCACGTTGCGTACGTTGCAGATCGAACATTCAGCCTGGACGGCAATCCCCGGGCGTTTGTCCAGGACTTCGGTCAACATCGTTGCGCCAGTTTTTTCGATTTCGCGGGCACCGATTGATTCGGTGGCGACGATTTCGTCGCGCAATTTCGCCTTGGCGGCAGCGCTGTTGCCCCCCGAAACCGTGACTTCACCGAGTTGTTTTTCCGCCGCCATCAAGGGGGCGGCGAAGGCGAGGAGCATGGCCGCCAGTAGGGGCGTAGGACGATACGCGTGCATGTGATCTCCCTGGTCTGCTTTTTTGTTTTCTGCTGTGTGATGCAGGCCGCCGGGGCGGCCTGCCGGAAGGTTTTAGTGCGCCCCATCTCCCGGCTGGGTGACGAAGCCGATTTTGGACAAACCGGCACGCCGGGCGGCACTCATGGTTTCGGCAACGGCTTCATAGCGCGTGGCACGATCGGCCTTGAGGTGCATTTCGACGTTGGCGTCCTGGTCGACCGCCGCCTTGAAGCGGGCTTCGAGCTGGCTACGGTCGACGGCGTCAGCACCGATGAAAACGGCGTTGTCGGCATTGATCGCCACCTGCAGCGTGGTCGGTTTCTGTTCGCTCGGCGTGCTGGCGGCGCGCGGCAGATCGACCTTCACCGAGTGCGTCATCAGGGGCGCGGTGATGATGAAGATGATGAGCAGGACGAGCATCACATCGACCAGCGGCGTCATGTTGATTTCGGCCGTCGGCATCTGGCTGCCGGCCGAGTTGAAGCTGCCCATGGCCATGTTATACAGCCTCCGCGGCGGCACGGGCGCGCATCGGGTGAATCTGGGCGCTGTTGGCGACGAAGGGTTTGCCGACGGTGAAGAAGGCGTGCAGATCGTGGGCAAAGGCATCCAGATCGGCCAGCACGACACGGTTGGCGCGGGTAAAGGCGTTGTAGGCAAAGACGGCAGGCAGGGCGACGGCGAGGCCGGCGGCAGTCATGATCAGCGCTTCGCCAACCGGACCGGCGACCTTTTCCAGCGCAGCCTGACCGGACAGGCCGATGGCGACCAGGGCGTGGTAAATCCCCCAAACGGTGCCGAAGAGGCCGACGAACGGTGCGGTGGCGCCCGTCGTGGCGAGCAGGGTCAGGCCGTTTTCCATGCCGGCCTGGGTGGTCGACAGCTGCTGGCGCAGGGCGCGTTCCATTTGCTCGGCCGGGTCGAAACGGGAAGCCAGGCGGCCGGTCACGGACTCACATTCGTGATTGCAGCAATTGGCCTGCTCGGCCAGTTGGGCGTAGGGGCTGTTGGCATCCGCATCACGCAGGCGCTCGATGCCTTCGGCCACGCTGGTGGCAGCCCAGAATTTGCCGATGGCACGGGCGGCACGCCGCATGGTCCACCAGTCCCAGGCCTTGGCCAGAATCAGGTACCAGCTGGCCATGGACATCAGGGCCAGAATGACGGCGACGGAATGCGAGACGGTGTCGCCGGCAGCCCAGAGGTGACTAATGCCGAATGCGTTTTCCTGCATGCTTACTGCTCCAATTTGAAAATGATGGGAACGAGGACCCAGCTCTGGACGGCGCTCTCGCCGCGTTTGGCCGGGATGAATTTCCAGGTGCGAACGGTTTTCTGCGCCGACTCATCGAGGCGCGGGCTGCCGGAAGAAGTCTTGATCTCGACCACGTCGGCGCTGCCTTGCGGCGTGACCGAAACGCGCAGGATGACCTTGCCTTCTTCGCCCATGCGGCGCGCCATCGGCGGATAGGCCGGGGCCGGGTTTTTCAGGTAGTCGGCATCGAAACGAGCCTGACTGACCGATTCGCTCGCGGCGGTGCTGGGGGCGGCAGGGGCCGGCTTGCTCTCGGCCGGCGCTGCAACAGGAGCGGCTGGTGCCGGAACGGTGCTTTGCGTGGTTTCCAGTGCCGGCGTGGCCTGCTTGGGCGTGCTGACCGGCTTCTGTGGCGTGGGCTTGGCCGGCTGGGGCTGCGGTTTGGGCTGCGGCTGCTTCATTTCAACCGGGGCCGGCAACATGTCGACGACCAGGGGCATTTCCATGATCTGGGGAACGACGGTTTTAGCGGTGACCACGATCAGGCCGACGGCAACATGCAGGCCAATCACTGCGCCCAGCAGACCGCTACGCTGGAAGGGGGAAGGACGGGAAAGCGCGTAGCTCATGAAAATCCAGAGTGTGGCTCGCGAAAAAAATCCCTGGCTGGCTGAGGTGAGCCTGGCTGGCTAAGGGCGCGAGAGGTGACAACGGAGAAACTTATTTGGTCAGGATCAGCTTGTTTTCGCGGGTGACGCGCAACAGGTAGCGCTGGCCTGCATGTTCGATCTCGATTGCGGTATTGCCGCGCAGGATGTCATTGCTATCAACGCGGGGACGCTCGGTATCGAGAGTGGGCAGAGGATGTGGGGTGTTAGGCAGAGGATTCATCAGTAAAAATGAATACAAACAAGAATTGATCTCATTTTGTTGTAAACGAGAATTGTTGTCAATAGAACAAAAGGGTTAATCTGCTTCGAGCGGTACGTCACAGACGCTCCGGATAATGCGTTCGAAGCTGCTCGTACCGGCGGCTTTCAGGTAGATGCAGGGTTTGCCGCTGCGTTTGCACTGCTCTTTGACGCGCCAGTAAGCGTTATGGCTGATGCAGCCCGCCTGGCAGATCACCAGGTCGGCAGCCGCCAGGGCCGCGTCGATCCGGTGCAGGCTTTCCTCGATTCCGCCATCGTGGTGCAGGAAGCGGCCACCATGCTGCTCCACCCGTTCGCGATAGGCGTCGACGCTGCCGCTTCGGCCACCGACGCAGAGGATGCAGCGTCCGTCGAGATGCGCAGGCTCCGGTGTGTGCCCCGGGCAAGGGGAAGGCGGAGAAAGTTGGGGGGGAAGAGGGCTTGGGCGTTGCTGGCTGGCAAGAAGGTTCTCAAGGGTCCTGACCTGCTGGGTCAGCGTGCTGGCACGTGCTTCGGCGTCGCGCATACGGCGGGCCAGTTGCTGGCGGTCTTTCAAATCCGGCAGCGTCTCACGCAGTCGGCTCAGTTCGCTGCTCAGGTTGGCGATCATGGCGTCCTTGCCGGTGCTCTCGATGCGCAGGGCCGTGATGCGGTCGGCCAGATTGCGGGTTTCCCGCGACTTTTCCTGACGCAGCACCGCATTTTCCTGGCGGCTTGCCTCGAGTTGCCGCTGCAATTCATCGCTGCGCTGTTGCAGGCGCCGCAGTGTGTCCAGATCGGCCCGGGCGCCACTGCCAATCTGGTGCTGCAGCATGTGGATATCGCCGTAGAGGGTGTGCTCCAGGGCGCTATCGCATGCCGGATGGGTCCAGATGCTCCAGAGCAGGCCGGGGATGTCCTGGCCTTTGCTGAGCGCAGCTTCCCATATGGCGGCCAGTTCGTCCGGGGTGCGCAGGGATTTTAGGTCCTGGATGTGACGTGCATAACGCTTTTCCAGCGCCTTGTGCAGCAGTTCGGCAAGGGGGGTACGCTCCTCGCAGGCACCGACTGCCGTGGTATGCAGGACAAAGTCGCTGGTGTCGCGAGGAAAATGCATGACCCGGGCCATGGTCTGGCGTAGAGCATCGACTTCAAAGCAGGTGCCGATCAGGGGACAATGGCATTTATGGGGCAGGGCCCAGAGCTTGCGGCGCTGATGCGTGCGTTTTTCCAAGGGTGCTGTAACAGGGAAGCGCGGTGCGGGGGGCGGGGGGAGGGCCGTGGCAGGGGGCGTGATGGCGGCGCTGCTTCCCGGAAAGAGGCCGTTCAGTCGTGCGAAAGGAAAGGGGGCGTTCATGCGGGGCGTCCTTCCGGGCGTGCATCCCGGCTCAGGCGCTGGCTGGCGCGCTCGCACAGATTGCGGGTGTCCGGGTCGATGCCTTCCAGATCGCCGAGGCGTTCGAGCAGGCGTGAGGCGTTGAGCGCCGAGTGGGGGCAGGCGGTCTCGGCGTGAATGAGCACAAGGCTCAGGGCGGCAGCCCAAAGTTCCGGGGCGGGCATGAGCGACTCCTTGGCAGACGTGGGGTCAGGTAGGGATGCCGGAGAGCAGCATCCAGAGGAGGCATCCGGCAAGCGTGGTATTCAGGAACAGACTGTGCATCGTGATGCTCCGGCAATCAGGCTGGGCACGGGCTTGCCAGGCTTTTCGCCTGACAGCCGCGCCGGATAAAACGGTCACGGAAAAGGAAGCCCTGAGCGAGGTCGAAGCCGTATTGGCGGGCCATGGCCAGGTGTTCCTGGGTTTCCACGCCTTCAAGAATGGTCGTCAGACCGAGGTCGACCGCCTGAGCCAGTGCCCAGGTCAGGATGGTGCGTTGCTTGGCCGAGAGTTCGCGGGCCAGCCAGGAACGGTCGAATTTCAGGAAGGTGGCATTCATCAGGGCCGCGTAGGAGACCAGGCCGCGTGACGACGAGAGATCGTCGATGGCCTGACGGATGCGCTGGCGATCCAGGTCGGCCATCATGCGTTCCGAGCGGTCGACGTCCTGCAGATGCAGGTTTTCGATGACTTCGACAACCAGGCGCTGACGCTGCTCGCCCAGCAGGGGCAGGAAGATGTTGTCGCCTTTCTCTGCCTCGCCGACGGCATAACTGTCCGGATCGAGATTGACGAAGAGCAGGCCGTGCGTCGGCGCTTCGGCCAGTTGCAGCCGCTTGGTTTCCAGTTCGGCATGCAGCAGCAGAAGCGGATTGTCGTGCAGGGCTTCGAACACGCGATCCGGTGGCAGGGCGCTGCCATCGGCTGCCACGAAGCGGGCCAAGGCTTCATGGCAGCGCGTTTCCCCGGTCTGGAGGCAGATCATCGGCTGGTATTCGACGCCAAAGCGCTGCCGGATCAGGCAATCCAGAATGGTGTGCGGGTGAATCTCGGGAAGCGCTTTCCGGGGTGTGGTCATGCTGGCTTACATCCGGGTGGCGTAGTACTCGACCACCTTCGGCAGGTCGAGCGGGAAGGCCGCGGCATCTCCTCCGGGCAGGTGACTCAGGGTGGCGGCCAGTTGATTGCCATCGAAAGCGATCCATTCCGGGCGCAACAGCGCCGGGTCGGCCAGATTCTGCTGGATGACCGGATGCTGGCGGGCGCTTTCGCGCGGGCCGAACTGGTCGCCAGCCTTGACCCGGATTGACGGAATGGTGACCCGTTTGCCGTTGAGCCGGATATGTCCGTGCGAAATGAGCTGGCGGGCGGCCGGAATGGTCGGTGCGAAGCCGGCGCGGAAAACCAGATTGTCGAGGCGGCGTTCGAGCAGTTCGACCAGTTTTTCACCCGTTGCGCCGCGATGCTTCTTGGCATCGGCAACGACGCGGCGCAACTGGCTTTCGGTCAGGCCGTAGTTGTAGCGCAACTTCTGTTTTTCCAGCAATTGCAGGCCATAACCGGATTTGCGGGCGGTCAGTTTGCGCGCGCCGTGTTGCCCGGGGGGCTGTGGGCGATCCTGCATCGATTTGCGGCTGAGGCCGGGCAGGTCGACGCCGAGGGCGCGGAGGACTTTGAGGCGGGGGCCGGTGTAGCGGGACATGGGAACACTCCTGGAAGCAATTAGTGAAGGGTGGCGACCAGCCGGTGGCTTGGGGTCTCGTCTGCGATCGCGGCGTGGAGGATGGTCCACTCCTCGCGCAGCAGGGGCAGGGAATGCCGGATGCAGGTCGGCAGTTGGCCGTCGGGCAGGTGGGCGAGGTCGTCCAGCGACTGACAGATCTGGGCGGCCAGTTCCGGGCTGCCCAGGCAGGAAAAGCGCGTCATCTGCGCCAGCAGGCGGGCAAGTGCGGTGGGGGTGTCGTTCATCAGCACAGCGACTCCGTATCCTGGAGAGGGCGGCGTCAGGAGAGTCGCCATCTCATGGTTGAGAAAGATGGCTGGCTGGCAAGGGTGCTGGCTGGCTGTTAATGAGAATTATTATTATTTGAGCGCATGGTGTCAAGCGGGATTGACGGGGTTGGCCCGATAGACGAAAAAAAAGCCACGCAAATGCGTGGCTTTGGGTGGGCGATGAGAATGACTCAGCGGTCGCCGTAAGGCTTTTTCTTGAACTTGCGTTCGCCGTCAAAGCGACGTTCCGGGCGATCGCCATTGAACTTGCGTTCGCCATCGCCGCGCGGGGCGAAGCTGCCGGCCGGGCGGCCTTCGTCTGGGCGCAGGTTGATCGGCACGCCACGGATGCGCGTACGCTTCAGCGCGTTGGCGGCTTCGGCCGGCATGCCGGCCGGCAATTCAACCGTGCTCGACTCGTCATAGAGGCCGATGCGACCGATAAAACGGCTTTCGATACCGGCTTCGTTGGCGATGGCACCGACGATGTCACGGACTTCAACACCGTTGTCCCGGCCCACGTCGATGCGGTAGCGCACCATGTCACCTGCCGGTGCGCCGCGCTGCGGGCGGTCTTCGCGACGCGGGCGTTCGCCACGGTCTTCGAAGCGCGGACGATCACCGCGTTGTTCGCCATCACGCTCGAAGCGGGGCTTGCGCTCACGGTCGCCGAAACCCGACGGTCGACGGTCGTTGTTGTCGAAATTGCGCGGCGGCGGGGGATCTTCGCCGCCAATCTGCAGCGGCTTGCCGGACTGGGCCATCATGGCGAGTGCTGCTGCGACTTCCTCGGCGCTGACGTTCTGCTCTTCGGCGATCTGGGAAACGATGTTGGCGAAGAAGTCCAGGCCTTCGGCGTTGAGCACCTCGGCGACTTTTTCCTTGAAGCTGGCAACGCGCTTGTTGGTGACGTCTGCACGCGAGGGCAGGGTCAGCGGCGCGATTGCCTGGCGCGTGGCGCGCTCAATGGTGCGCAGCATGCGTACTTCGCGCGGGGCGACGAAGAGGATGGCGTGGCCGTTACGGCCGGCGCGGCCGGTACGGCCGATGCGGTGCACGTAGGCTTCGGTGTCGTACGGAATGTCGTAGTTCACCACGTGGCTGATACGCGGCACGTCGATGCCGCGGGCGGCCACGTCGGTGGCGATGACGATGTCCAGCGTGCCCGACTTGAGCTGTTCGATGACGCGTTCGCGCATCTGCTGGTTCAGGTCGCCGTTCAGGGCGGCGGCGGCATAGCCGCGGGCGTTCAGCTTGTCGGCCAGTTCCACCGTGGCGGTCTTGGTGCGCACGAAGATGATGGCGGCGTCGAATTCGTCCTCGACTTCCAGGATGCGGGTCAGCGCATCCAGCTTGTGCATGCCGGAAACCTGCCAGTAAACCTGACGGATGGCGGCGACGGTGGCCGTGGCAGCCTTGATTTTCACTTCCTTCGGATCGGCCAGGTATTTCTGGGCAACGCGGCGGATCTGCTCCGGCATGGTGGCGGAGAAGAGGGCGGTCTGATGCTCTTCCGGGGTGTGTTCGAGAATCCACTCGACGTCGTCGATGAAGCCCATGCGCAGCATTTCGTCGGCTTCGTCCAGCACCAGGGTCTTCAGGTTGTCGAGATTGAGGGTCTTGCGTTCCAGGTGATCCATGACGCGACCCGGCGTGCCGACGATGACGTGGGCGCCGCGTGCCAGCTGCTTCAGCTGGATGGTATAGCTCTGGCCGCCGTAGATCGGCAGGACGTGGAAACCGGGCAGGTTCTTGGCGTAGCTTTGCAGGGCTTCGGCCACCTGGATGGCGAGTTCGCGCGTCGGGGTCAGGATCAGCGCCTGCGGCTTGTTGACCTTGATATCGATGGTTTCCATCAGCGGCAGCGCAAAGGCGGCAGTCTTGCCGGTGCCGGTCTGGGCCATGCCCAGAATGTCATGGCCATCGAGCAGGATGGGGATGCACTGGGCTTGAATCGGGGAGGGGGTTTCGTAACCGATTTCGGAGAGTGTCTTGAGGAGCGACTCGCTCAGGCCGAGATCGGCAAAGCTTTCGACGGTGGTCGACATGGTGTTGTTTCCTTTCCTCGTCGCGTGCACGGAATTGTGTTCCGGCGGACGTGCGGAATAAGTGCCCGAGTGGCGGGCGGCCTGGAGAACCCCGATGCAGCCTTACCGGGGAATGAATCAATGGGGTGAAACCTGCAAAAGCTGGA
Organism: Dechloromonas sp. ZS-1; assembly: GCF_039649255.1. NCBI lineage: Bacteria > Pseudomonadati > Pseudomonadota > Betaproteobacteria > Rhodocyclales > Azonexaceae > Dechloromonas > Dechloromonas sp. ZS-1. Next base: position 77,780 of record NZ_JBDIYD010000008.1, read on the forward strand.
ACTGCGCACAAAAAACCGGGGGCTGCTCAGTGGAACTGCGGGCGATGCAATCAACGCATTGATAACATTAGTTTACTCGATTTTGGGGCCGCCGTGAATCCGGGAGGTCCGCAGGTGGCAATTCCCCTGGGTCTGAGGCATCATCGATGCTGCCAAAATGGCACGCTCAAGCGGGGTAAATAAAAATAATGAAATTGCAGATCGGGAGAACGCTGCGCACCATGGGAGGGGTCTCCCTGCGCGCGCGAATGTCCTTGCTCGCCTCGGTGCCGCTGCTGGCTTTCCCGTTATTGGCGATCATTCTCTTCCTGTTTGCAAACAGCTATTTCGATCGCCTGATGCTGCACAAGGCGGATGCGGATTTGGTGCTGGCCAGGACACATTTGCAACACATGCAGCAAGAACTGGCCGAAGAGGTGGAAAGTCTGGCCGCATCTCAGCGTTTGCAGAAGCTGAAGACAGGGGTACATACGGATATCGGGCTGGGCGATGTGCTGCATTCACGGGCTGAAAACCTGAAATTCGATTTTCTTGCCGTGCTGGACGCCGAGGGGCATGTTGCCGGGGCGGCGCATGGGGTATCGGAAGGGGACTCGTATCCGTCCTTGCATGTGGCCGGCGAGGCACGTGCCAGTGCCCGCGCGTTGGTTGGCCTGGAGGTCCTTGATGTGGCGGCCATGGCGCGTTTGTCACCGAATCTGGTGAATAAGGCGCGGATTCAACTGGTGCCGACGGACAATGCAACGCCGACAGACCGAACGGAAGAGACGCGCGGCCTGTTCATCGTCAGTGCTGCGCCGATGAAGGATACGCAGGGAAAGGTACTGGGGACGGTGGTCGGCGGTCGCCTGCTCAACCGGACAACGGATTTTGTCGATTACCTGTCGCGTGCCATAGCGGCGGCCAGTCTGTTGAAGCGTGACGGCGAAGGCTGGGCAACCGTTTTTCTCGATGATGTACGGATTGCGACCAGCGTGGGCGGTGTTCACGTTCGCAAAGTGGGCACTCGGGTATCCCGGGAAGTGAAGGCATCCGTACTGGATCAGGGGGAGCGCTGGGTGCAGCGTGCATTTGTCGTCGACCAGTGGGCCTATTCCGCCTATGAACCCTTGCTGGATCTACGCGGACAACGGATTGGCATGCTGTACGTCGGTTTTCCGGAGGCGCCTTTCGTCGCCATGCGTTGGCAGGCGCTGACCTGGATTCTGCTTGGTATCGGCTTGGCGGTGTCTGTGGCGACCTGGCTGGCCTGGCGTCTGATGCAGTCCATCCTGAATCCGCTGGGTCGCCTGGAGGGGGCCATGCATGCCGTGTATCAGGGGCAGGTCGAGGCGCGGGTTGGTGCAGTCGAGGGCGATGATGAACTGGCCCGCATGTCGCGCCTCTTTGACCGCTTGCTCGATACCATCGATCAGCAGACGAGCGCCTTGCGTACCTGGGGGGAAGATCTCGACCATCGCGTTGCCGAGCGCACCGAAGATCTGGCGGAGGCCAATCTGGCACTTGCCAAGGCCCGCGATGCGGCCGAGCAGGCCAGTCGCTCGAAGAGCGCGTTCCTGGCCAACATGAGCCACGAAATCCGCACGCCGATGAATGCCATCGTCGGCCTGACGCATTTGTTGAGCCGGGAACTCACGCAACCCGCTCAAAAGGAGCGCCTGGCAAAAATCAACGATGCGGCCCACCACCTGCTGTCGGTGATCAACGACATTCTCGATATCTCGAAGATTGAGTCCGGCAAATTGCATCTGGAGTCGGCCAGCTTTGAAATCGAGCGGGTTTTTGAGGCTGTCTCGGGCATGGCGGTGGAGCGGGCGCATGCGCGGGGCCTGGAACTGGTCTTGGATATCGCGCCGGAGGTGAGCGGGGTTTTTCGCGGGGATGCTTTGCGTCTGCGCCAGATACTGCTCAATTTTGTCGGCAATGCGCTCAAGTTCACTGAGCGGGGCAGTATTGTGCTGCGGGCCCGTCAGTTGTCCTGCGAACGAGGCCAGGCGATGCTGCGTTTTGAGGTGGCGGATACCGGGATCGGCATTCCGGAGTCGGTCATGCCGCGTTTGTTCGAGGCATTCGAGCAGGCGGACAGTTCAACCACACGCAAATATGGCGGCACCGGGCTCGGTTTGGCGATCAGCCGTCGTCTGGCCCGCATGATGGGTGGCGAGATCGGTGTCGAGAGTGCGCCGGGTAAAGGCAGCACCTTCTGGTTTACGGCACGCCTCGGGCATGATGATTCGCGCCTGCCGGTTCGCCCGACGGTGGCGACCCTGCAGGGGAAGCGCGTGCTGGTGGTCGATGATCATCCGGAGGCGCGCCAGGTGCTGGTCGATCTGCTGGCCCGTCAGGGCATGCGGGTCAGCGAGTGCGATTCCGGCTATCTCGGCTTGCAGCGGATTGCCGAGGCTGATGCAGCCGGGACGCCTTTTGAAATTGTTCTGTTCGACTGGCGGATGCCAGGTATGGATGGTGTTGAGGCGGCCCGTCGTCTGGGGGCAATGCCTTTGCAACATCGGCCGCATTATCTGCTGGTGACGGCCTATGATGCCGATTTGATGGACGATACCTGGTCGGGTGCCGGGTTTCATGCAGTCCTGAGTAAGCCGGTGTCGGCGTCCAGTCTGTACGACACGCTGGTCGATGTCGTCGGGCGCCCAATGGCGCCTGCGTTTGCTGCCCTGCCCGGGATCAGTATCGAAGCGGCCTTGCGCGAAAGCCATGCAGGTGCTCGCATCCTGCTTGCCGAGGATAACGAGATCAACCGCGAAGTTGCGATGGAACTGCTGAGCAACGTCAATCTCGAGGTCGAGACTGCCGAGGATGGGGCGCAGGCCCTGGCCAAGGTGCAAGCCAAGACCTATGACCTGGTTTTGATGGATGTGCAGATGCCGGTCATGGATGGCCTTGAGGCCACCCGGCGCATCCGCGCCCTGCCCCAAGGGCAGGGCTTGCCCATCCTGGCCTTGTCCGCCAACGCCTTCGAGGAGGACGTCGAAGTGTGCAAGGCGGCCGGGATGGATGGGCATATTGCCAAGCCCGTCAATCCGGAGAAGCTGTACGAAACCCTGCTTACGTGGCTGTCTGCCGCTGCGGACGCGCGCTGATCAGGGTATTCAGTTCTGTTTCGCTGAAGCCGGCCGCCAGGCGGGCAGCGGTATTCATCGGCGCCTGTGGCCACGGCGCGTCGTAGCGTTCGAGCAGGGTGCGGTAGGTGATTTCGGCATCCAGACCGCGTTGACCGCAGAAAAAGCGGAACCAGCGGTCGCCCAGGCCGACATGGCCGATTTCGTCGCGCAGGATGATGTCGAGGGCGGCGGCACTTTCTGTGTCGCCGGCTTCGAGCAGACGGGCCTGAATGGGGGGCGTGGCGTCGAGGCCGCGTGCTTCGAGCAGCCGGGGAACCAGTGCCATGCGGGCGACGATGTCATCCGCCGTCTTTTCTGCCATGGCCCAGAGGCCGGCATGGGCCGGAAAATCACCGTAATCGTGGCCCATCGTCTGCAGGCGGCGGCGCAACAGCGTGAAGTGATCCGCTTCTTCCGCGGCGACGCCGATCCAGTCATCGTAATAGGCTTTGGTTTGCCCCGGGAAGCGGGCAGCGTGGTCGAGTGCCAGATTGATGGCTGAAAACTCGATGTGCACGATGGCGTGCAAAAGGCGGGCACGGCCTTCGGGGCTTTTCGGATTACGGGTCGGTACCTTGCGCGGGGAGACCAGTTCGGGCCTGGCCGGGATGCCGCACACCAACTCAGGCGGCTCGCCTGACTCATGGGTCAGCGTCCCGGCCTGCCAATCGGCGGCCAGGGCGGCGGTCAACCGGATTTTTTCATCGATATCCGGCGTGGCCAACGCGGCTGCCAGCCGGGGAAAAACGGAATCAGTCATGGTGGATCAAGGGGCCGGGTTCGGGCAGCGCAGATGAATGGCATCGATCTCGGCGAGGAGTTCATCCGGGATCGGCGTATCGAGTTTGGCAAGGATGCTTTCCAGTTGTGCCAGGGAGGAGCAACCGATGATGGTGCTGGCGACAAACCACCGCGAACGGACAAAGGCCAGGGCCAGCTGGGTTGGAGTCATGTCGTGGCGCTGGGCAAGTTCGACGTAGCTGGCGACAGCCGGGGCAACGCCCGGTTTGGCGTAGCGCTGACCAAAGAAAGGCCATGTCGTGAGGCGGCCCGGTGCTTGCGGATCAGCCAGGTATTTGCCGGTCAGGTGGCCGAATGCGAGGGGTGAATAGGCAAGCAGCCCGACCTGTTCGCGGTGGCAGACTTCGGTCAAGGTGCTTTCGAACGTCCGGTTGAGCAGGCTGTACGCGTTTTGTGTCGAGGCAATCCGTGGCAACCCCAGTTCATCGGCCAGGCGGACAAACTGCATGATGCCCCAGGGGTGCTCGTTGGAGACGCCAACGGCACGCACTTTGCCTTCCTTGACCAGCTCTGCCAGCGCTTCCAGTTGCTCGCGGATCGGCGTGGCGCCGCGCTCGGCCTTGGGGTCGAATTGCCATTGACCGAACATCGGCTGGTTGCGCTCGGGCCAGTGCAATTGATAGAGATCGATGTAGTCGGTACGCAGGCGTTTCAGGGAAGCTTCGACCGCTGCACGGATATTGGCGCGGTCCATGGCCAGCGGGCCGTTGCGCAGCCAGGTCAGGCTGCGGGCTGGTCCGGCGACTTTGGTGGCGATGATGACTTTGTCGCGCGGCTGGCGAGCCAGCCAGTTGCCGACGATGCTCTCGCTGGCGCCGCAGGTTTCGGCGCGGGCGGGCACGGCGTACATCTCAGCCGTGTCGATGAAATTGATGCCGGCGGCCAGCGCGCAATCGAGCTGGGCATGCGCATCGGCTTCCGAAGTCTGCTCGCCGAAGGTCATCGTACCCAGGCAAATGTCCGGAATGTTCAGGTTGCTGCTGCCCAGGGGGCGACGGGGATAAGCCATGTCGATACTCCGCAAAAACAGGCAAAAATCAGGGTTGACCGCAGAGCACGCCGTAAATCAGGACATGCCGTTCAAGAAATGTGTCGTAGCCCAGCGGCACGATGGCCAGATGATGATCGTCGGCGCCGGTTTCCCGTGTCTGCAGCCAGGCTGCCGCTGCGGCATGTGCTTCGTCAAAGCGGGCAAACCGGCAGGCCAGTCCCGCTTCGCGTACCGGCACCAGTCGCCCCTGTCGGGGGTCGAGCAAAGTATCGGTATCGAGTCGTTGTACCCCGTAGCCGACTGCTGGACGTGGCAGGGGCAGGGCGTCAATTTCGAAGGGGTCGCCAAATGCGTCGGCGGGAAAGCTGTTGCTGTGCATGCCACATTTTAACGGGAAGCACCGATTGGCGGGCTGTTGTCAGGGTGCAGCATGGGGGCGCGTGCTAGAATGTGAGGCTGTAACATAACTTAAACAGGACTGTCATGTTCGGACGGCTGATGCCCAAAGAGGGCAAGTATTTCGATCTTTTCAACGCACACGCGGAACTCATCACGAAGGGCGGTAAGGCCCTCTCCGGTTTGGTCGGCGCCTTGTCCAAGGGGTCGGACGATGTGGAAAAGTATTCTGCAGAAATCGATCTGCTGGAGCGTAAGGCTGATCAGATCACCCACAGCACCCTTGAGCAGTTGCATACCTCCTTCATCACCCCGTTCGACCGGGATGAGATCCATCAGCTGATCAACCAGATGGATGACATTCTGGACATCATCCAGGATGTGGCCGAATCGGTTTCCCTGTACGACATCCACAAGGTGCCGCTTGATATCGTCAATCTGGCCGATGTCACCGACCACTGTTGTGCCACGGTCGAAGCCGCCGTGAAACTCCTGCATTCGATGCAGAACGCCCCGGAAATCCTGAAGCGCTGCCACCAGATCGACGATCTGGAATCCGACGCCGACCGCATGCTGCGCGAGTCGATGTCCAAGCTCTTCCGCGAAGAACCCAATGTCCTTCAGGTCGTCAAGCTGAAGGAAATCTACGCTTTGCTGGAGGCTGTGAGCGACCGCTGCAAGGATGTTGCCAGCACCATTGAGGCCATTGTTCTCGAAAACTCCTGATCGAGTCCTCCATGGATACCCTGCAAATCAGCATGGGGGTGATCGTCACCCTCGTTATCGTGGCGCTGCTGTTCGATTTCATGAACGGCTTCCACGACGCGGCCAACTCGATCGCCACCATCGTGTCGACCCGGGTTCTGAAGCCGCATCAGGCGGTCATCTGGGCGGCCGCATTCAACTTCCTGGCGTACTTCCTGTTCCAGCTCAAAGTGGCGACGACCATCGGCAAGGGGACTATTGATCCCAGCATTGTCGATCACTACATCGTCTTTGGCGCCCTGGTCGGGGCGATTATCTGGAACATCATCACCTGGTACTACGGCATTCCCTCTTCCTCTTCTCACGCCCTGGTCGGCGGCTTGGTGGGGGCGGCGGTGTCGAAGGCCGGCTTTGGCGGCTTGATTGCCTCCGGCGTGCTGAAGATCATTGCCTTCATCTTTGTCGCCCCGCTGCTCGGTTTCCTTATCGGGGGCGCCCTGATGGTGATCGTGTCGTGGATTTGCCGGCATATGGCGCCACGTAAGGTGGACAAGCACTTCCGTCGCTTCCAGTTGCTCTCCGCTGCTGCTTATAGCCTGGGGCACGGGGGGAATGATGCCCAGAAAACGGTCGGGATTATCTGGATGCTGCTGCTGGCCGCCGGTATTTCTCATGCCGGCGATCCGATTCCGGGCTGGGTGGTGTTCTCGTGTTATGCAGCGATGGGCCTGGGGACCATGTTCGGTGGCTGGCGTATCGTGAAGACCATGGGCAATCGCATCACCAAGCTGAATCAGGCACGGGGTTTCTGTGCCAACTCCGGCGGTGCGATCACCCTGTTCTTGGCGACGGCCTTCGGTATTCCGGTATCGACGACGCATACGATTACCGGCGCCATTGCCGGGGTCGGTTCCACCCGCGGCGCGCGGCGCGTGCGTTGGGGCGTGGCCGGCGGTATCGTCTGGGCCTGGATTCTGACCATTCCGTGCAGTGCTGCCATGGCAGCCGTGGCGTGGTATTTCGGTCGTATGGTGCTCTAAGCCGGCACCCTCGTGCTGTTGAAATGGGCCGCCTTTCTGCTCCTGCTGTGCTGTCTGGCAGGGGTGGTCTGGCGGTTTCCTTTTTTGTGGGAACTGGGAATTGCCGGGGTGATCGGCGGTGTCTGGTGGCTTTTCTTCCGCGATCCGGGCGTGTCGCGTTGAATCTCAGGCCGGGATATCGGGGACGAGCGTCTGTTCCAGTTGCAGGATGCGGTCTTTCAAGGCCAGTTTGCGCTTCTTCAGCCGCCGGATCAGCAACTCGTCCGGGGGCGGTGTTTGCGCCAGATGCGTGATGACCTGATCCAGGTCCCGGTGTTCAACCTGTAATGCCTGCAGTTGTTGGCGGAGATGCTCGATTTCCGTGTCGCTGAGCGGATGAAGGGCCATGGGGACTTCCTGACGGCATGGGATGTTTTGTTAGAATACCCGAACAATCACAAACGAGGAGATAGCCATGCCGCATCACGTGATCGTGTCCTTCGGGCGCGACCAGGAATTTGAATACAAGCTGGCCGCTGCGCCGGCGGCAGAAGAAGCACGCAAGTGGTTCGATCATGAGTTCACCGCACTGGAATGCGATGTGGCGACGCCGACCGGCAAGATTCTGGCCGTTGATCGCATCCTGAGCGTGGCGAAGTACGCCGGGATTGACCGTTTCCGCAATCAGACTGCCTGGGCGGAGCAGTTCGCCAAATATGCAGCAGCCTTGCTTGGGCGCGATCTGATCCGCGTCGATGTCGATAGCTATACCATCGGCTATTGATGAACAAGGCGTTTGTCCGGGAGTCCGACGGGGACGATGATGAAGATCTGTCGCCGTCCCTGAAGCTGCCCCCGGGCACGCGCAACTACATTTCGCCAGCCGGCCATCGCCGGCTGCGCGACGAACTCGAATTCCTCGTCAAGACAGAACGGCCGCGCATTGTTGACGTGGTGGCTTGGGCTGCCTCGAATGGTGACCGTTCGGAAAACGGGGATTACATCTACGGCAAGCGTCGTCTGCGGGAAATCGATCGGCGCATCCGTTTTCTCTCCAAGCGTATCGACAATGCCGAAGTGGTCGATCCCCTGCGTCAGGGCGACAACGATCAGATTTTCTTCGGTGCGCGGGTCACCCTGGCCGATGAAGACGGGGTGGAAAACACCTACACCATCGTCGGTGTGGATGAGGCCGATGTGACGCGTGGCCGCATCAGCTGGGTGTCGCCCCTGGCGCGCGCCTTGATCAAGGCGCGGGAGGGCGAGAGCATCCGCTTTCAGAGCCCGGTCGGGGTGCGCGAGCTCGACATCCTTGAAGTCGTTTACGCCGAAATCGACTGAATCCGACGGTCGACCGTCGGCCAAGCCCGAAAATCAACGACCGCGAATAGCTTCCCGCCGGGCCAGCCCGAGTTTGGCTGCGCGTTCGATTTTCTGTACGAAAGCCGGGAAATCCAGCCCGAACTTGGCCCGTAACTCCTTGGCATGGTTATGCAACCACCGCCAGCGCGGTTCGAAATAGGGCGCGCGGAATGCCAGCAGAATGTGGTTGCCGTCCTCCGGCACCGAAAAAACGATGACCTGTTCGTCGAAGGCATCCATGGCCAGCCCGATCAGGCCCGCATAGCTTTCCTTTTCGCCTGCGAGGTTGATGACGAGGACGCCATTGCCGGAGAGCTTGCTGAAAATGCTGTCGAGAAAGGCGCGATTGGCCAGCGGCGGCGCGAATCCATGTTCGTCAAAGGCGTCGACGAGGACGACATCGAAGCCTTTCTCAACATCCTGCATGTACGCCGCACCGTCCGCTTCCAGAATGCGCAGGCGCGTATCGTCCGGTGGCAGTTGGAAAAGATCGCGAAAGGCGATCACATCCGGGCTGATTTCGACCGCCGTGAAGTCGACCGAAGGCAGGCGCGTCGCACAGAATTTCATCAAGGAGCCGCCGCCCAGGCCAATCAGTACGATCCGGCGCGGATGCGGCAGGAAGAGCAGGAAGCTCATCATCTGCTGTGTATAGGCGAGATCCAGCGCATTCGGATCCGCGAGGCGCATGGCGCTCTGCATCAGCCGGGTATTGAAATAGAGATAGCGCCGTTTGTCGTCCTCGACCACGAAGGGCTTTGCGTAGCTTTCATCGAGCAATTGCGCGCGCAGGACGCTTTCATTGCTCCAGGGCGGCTCGTGGAGCAGGACGGTGCCGCTTTCCAGTTCGAATGGGCTGGGCAGCGAGAACAGTTGAGGTGAGCGGGGCGGCGGCATGGGCGGGCATTGTACCCGTCCAGGCCGGCTTGCTGCTAAAACGGTGCTGCTACAGGCCAGTCAGGGGTTCAGGCGGCGCCGGGAGGCGCGGTGTAGAGCATGACCTGATTCCGACCGGCCCGCTTGGCGGCGAGCAGGGCTTGGTCGGCGCGCTCAATCAAGGTGGTCATTTCCAGTGTTTCGTCTGGATAGTGACTGGTTGCCAGACCCAGGCTGGCCGTGACGTTGATGGCCTCTTCGCCGGCGATGAAAGGGGCGAGCGTGATGGCCTTGAGCAGGCGCTGCGCTAAGGGCAGTGCTGCACTGGCATCGGTTTCCGGCAGGATGATCATGAACTCATCGCCGCCGTAGCGTCCGATCACGTCATAGGCACGGGTCAGGCTGCGCATGCGCTTGGCGAATTCGATCAGAACGGCATCGCCTGCAGGGTGCCCCAGATTGTCGTTGATGGCCTTGAAATGGTCGATATCGACCATGAGCAGGGAGAGCGGTCCCTTGTTGCGAAAGGCGCGCTGGACCTCGCGATCGAGCATTTGCATCGCCGCGCCGCGATTCCAGATGTTGAGCATGGGGTCGAGCAGGCTGGTGCGCCGGGCTTCGTCGAGTTCTTCGAGCATGGCTTTTTCAGCCTCGCTCAGTTCCCGGTTGGCAAATACGGTCTCCATCCAGTAACCCAGATCATTGAGCGCATCCCGGTCCTTGTCGGAGAAGGGGCGAGGCTGATGATCGATGATGCAGAGCGTGCCGATCCGGTGTCCGTCTGCGTTGTGCAGCGGACGTCCGGCGTAGAAGATCACGTGAGGGTCGCCGGTGACCAGCGGATTGTCGGCGAAGCGGGGATCTGCCGTGGCGTCTTCGACGACGAAGAGCGCATCGTCCATGATGGCATGGCCGCAGAAGGAGACATCGCGCCCGGTTTCGCGCACCGGTAGGCCGATACAGGACTTGAACCATTGCCGCTGGCTGTCGATCAGCGAGAGCAGGGCGATGGGGGTGTTGAACAGGCGCTGCGCCGTCCGGGTCACGCGGTCGATGGCTTCTTCGTCCGGGGTGGACAGGATCAGCATCCGGCGCAGCGAGGCGATGCGCTCGGATTCGTTATTGGGGATCGGGGCGGGCAACATGAGCGGTATCTTGAAGCGGCTATAGGGGGATGCTAACAAAAGTAATAGGTGAAAGACATGATTTTCAGGGCTTGAAATTACTGACAGGACCCCCATATGGTGTTTCACCTGTCTCTGCATAACTGGAGTTTCAAGCATGTCCGAGTCTGCAACCGCCAATCGTGAAACCCTCGGCTTCCAGACGGAAGTCAAGCAACTGCTGCACCTGATGATTCATTCCTTGTATTCGAACAAGGAAATTTTCCTGCGCGAACTGGTCTCCAACGCGTCCGACGCCTGTGACAAGCTACGTTTCGAGGCACTAAACAATGCTGCCCTTTACGGCGACGACGGCGAACTGAAAATCCGCGTCAGCGTCGACAAGACGGCCCGTACCATCACCATTTCCGATAACGGCATCGGTCTGACCCGGGATGACGCCATCGCGCACCTCGGTACCATCGCCAAGTCCGGCACCAAGGAATTCTTCTCCGCCCTGACCGGCGACCAGGCCAAGGATGCCCATCTGATCGGGCAGTTTGGCGTCGGCTTCTATTCCTCCTTCATCGTGGCCGACAAGGTCACGGTCATCTCCCGTCGGGCCGGCGTCAATGCCGATCAGGCCGTGCGCTGGGAGTCGGCCGGTGAAGGCGACTACAGCGTTGAGATGGTCGAGAAGGCCACGCGCGGCACGGATGTCATCCTGCATCTGCGCGATGGCGAAGACGATTTCCTCAATGGCTGGAAGCTGAAGTCCATCATCCGCAAGTATTCCGACCACATCACCCTGCCCATCGTGATGCAGAAGGAGGAGTGGAACCAGGAAAAAGGCGAGCAGGTCGCGACCGACGAGGACGAGACGGTCAACCAGGCCAATGCGCTCTGGGCCCGCAGCAAGTCCGAGGTCACCGATGACGAGTACAAGGCCTTCTACAAGCATGTCGGCCATGATTTCGAAGATCCGCTGGCCTGGACGCATGCCAAGGTCGAGGGCAAGCAGGAATACACCCAGCTGCTCTACATCCCGGCCCGCGCGCCGTTCGACATGTGGGACCGCAACGCCCGCCATGGCGTGAAGCTCTATGTGCGCCGCGTCTTCATCATGGACGATGCCGAAAAGCTGATGCCGCTCTATCTGCGCTTCGTGCGCGGGGTGGTCGATTCCGCCGATCTGCCGCTCAATGTGTCGCGCGAGATCCTGCAGGAGTCGAAAGACATCGACAACATCCGCAACGGCTGTACGCGCAAGGTCCTGTCGATGCTGGAAAGCCTGGCCAACAGCGACGAGGCTGCCGACAAAGAGAAGTACGCCCAGTTCTGGGAAGCCTTCGGTGCGGTGCTCAAGGAAGGCGTGGGCGAGGATTTTGCCAACAAGGACAAGATCGCCGGCCTGCTGCGTTTCGCCTCGACCCATGGCGATGGCGACAAGCAGATCGTCTCGCTGGCTGACTACATCGGCCGCATGAAGGAGGGTCAGGAAAAGATCTACTACGTCACCGCAGATACCTTCAACGCCGCCAAGAACAGCCCGCATCTGGAAATCTTCAAGAAGAAGGGCATCGAAGTCCTGCTCTTGTCCGATCGCGTCGATGAGTGGGTGGTCGGCCATCTGACCGAATTCGAGGGCAAGCAACTGCAGTCCGTGGCCAAGGGCGGCCTCGATCTGGGCAAGCTGGAAGATGAAGCCGAGAAGCAGGAAGCCGAAAAAGCGGCTGACGAATACAAGGACCTGCTGGAAAAAGTGAAGACCGCACTGGGCGAGAAGGTCAAGGATGTCCGTGTGACCTACCGTCTGACCGATTCGCCGTCCTGTCTGGTGGCCGACGAGCACGATCCGTCCGGCAACCTGGCCCGCCTGCTCAAGGCGGCCGGTCAGAAGGCGCCGAACGCCAAGCCCATTCTGGAAATCAACCCGCAGCATCCGGCCGTGATGCGTTTGAAGTACGAAGAAAACCGCTTCGACGACTGGGCTGCCCTGCTGTTCGAGCAGGCCACGCTGGCCGAAGGCGGTCAGCTGGACGATCCGGCAGGCTTCGTGAAGCGCATCAATGACTTGATGCTGGCGCTCTCAGGAAAGTAAGCCCGCAGGGTTTTGGGCCTTGGCGACGGTCGACCGTCGCCAAGGCAGAAAAACGCCAGGTCCGGTTAAACCGGCCTGGCGTTTTGCTTGGAGGCTTGCTGGTCCGCTTCGGGCAGGCTTGAGGCTGTTTGGGACGCGTTCAGTGCGCTGCCGGTTTCAGCCAGCGCAGCAGGGTGGCGTACAGCGTGTCCGGATCGACCGGCTTGGCGATGAAGTCATTCATCCCCGCATCGTCGCAGCGGTGCTTGTCTTCGGCGAAGGCGTTGGCGGTCATCGCGAGAATGGGGGTGCGTGCATAGCCGGGCAGGGCACGGATATGGCGCGTGGCCTCCAGGCCATCCATGACGGGCATCTGCATGTCCATCAGGATCAGGTCGTATTGCTTGGCGCGTACGGCATCCAGTGCAAGCTGGCCGTTCTCCGCCGTATCGGCCTGAAGACCGACATCGGCCAGCAGTTCGAGGGCCACTTCGCTGTTGATGGCGTCGTCCTCGACCAGCAGGATCCGGCAATGTCCGCAGGTATCGCGCAGCATCCGCTCGGTATCGGTCAGTGCTTGAGGGACGGTGGTCTCCACCGGCGTGGCCGCAATCGGCAGGCGCGCGGTGAACCAGAAGGTGCTGCCTCGGCCGGGCTGACTGTCGACACCGACGCTGCCGCCCATCAGTTCGGCCAGTTTGCGTGTGATGGCCAAGCCCAGGCCGGTCCCGCCATAGCGCCGGGTGGTCGTATTGTCGCCCTGCTCGAAGGGGGTAAACAGCTTGTCGCATACCTCGGGCGCAATACCGATGCCCGTATCCTGAACTTCGAAACGCAGCAGCAGGGCGTTGTTGTCTTCTGCTTCCGGGGTGACGCGTAGCGTGATCTCGCCTGTTTCCGTGAATTTCACGGCATTGGCGGTGTAATTGAGCAGGGCTTGCTGGAGGCGGGTCGGGTCGCCGATCAGCATCGGTAAATGCGTAGGGACCTCCGCGTGCAGGCGCAAGCCTTTCGTGCCGGCCTTTTCCTGGAGCATCGACAGGACATTGCTGGTGACGGCAGCGATCTGGAATGCGGTCTTGTCCAGCGTGAATTTGCCGGCTTCGATCTTCGAGAGATCGAGGACTGCATTGATGATGTCCAGCAAATGCTGGCCAGCCGCATCGATTTTATCGAGACGCTCGGATTGTTCCGGTTCAAGACCGGCACGCTTCATCAGGTGGGCCATGCCGGTGATGGCGTTGAGCGGCGTCCGGATCTCATGGCTCATGTTGGCCAGGAAGGCACTCTTGGCAATATTGGCGGCCTCGGCGGCCTCCTTGGCCTTGCGCAGGGTTTCTTCGGTCTGCTTGCGCGCGGTGATGTCAGTCACGAAGGCAATGATGCGGGCCTGTGAGACATCGCTGGCGGCCTGGTAATAGGTGATGACTTCGACCGGAATCAGCGTGCCGTTCTTGTGGCGTTGCATCGTCTCGATCTTGAGTTGGCCGGTGGCCCGGATGCGTGCACGGATGTCGGCATAGGCCGCTGCGTCATAGTTGGGATCAATCATCGAGAGGGATTGATTTTCCATCTCGGCTTGCTCGTAGCCCAGCAATTGCGCGGCGAACCGGTTCACATAGAGCAGTCGGCTGCTCTCGAAGTCGACCCAGTGGATGCCGATCCCGACACTGTCCATGGCGAACTGGGTATCGAGCAGGGCCTGGTTGAGCTTGGAGAGGGTCTGTGTGCGCTCCTCAACCAACAACTCCAGATGCTCACGGTGCTGAGCCAATTCTTCTTCCGTGTCTTTAAGCTGCGTGATGTCCAGGCAGTGGCCGACATAGCCGGCGAAGGTGCCGTCACGCGTGTAGCGCGGCAGGCCTTCGTCGATGATCCAGCGGTATTCCCCATCGTGGCGGCGCAGGCGGTAGGTCATGCTGAACGGCTGGCGCGCTTCGAAGGCGGCCAGATAGGTGTCCATGCAGGCGCGCTGATCCTCCGGGTGTACGCCTTCAAGCCAACCCTCGCCAAGCTCTTGTTCGACGGTCCGGCCGGTAAAGTTGAGCCAGGGGCGGTTGAAGTAGTGACACCCTTTGTCGATCCCCGCCATCCAGATCAAAGCCTGGCCGTTATCGGCCAGTGCCTGATAGTGCTCCTCGCTCCGCCGCAAGGTCTCTTCCTTGGCCTCCAGCTCACGGTGATAGCGGGCAAAAATCTGGCGGGACCAGCGGGAGAAAGCAAAGGAGGCTGCCAGGCCAAGACTGAGGGCGATCAATGCGGCCCAGCCGAGACTGCTCAGGTTTTCGTGTTCCGTGAGCTTGAGCTTCTCGCGCTCTTCCCGGATTTGTTGCTGGTAGTCATCGTCGAAAACGGTCGCAATCAGGACCCAACCCCAAGGGTCGTAGCGTTTGACGAGGGCGGTTTTCTGGGAGAGTTGGCCCGTTTTGCTGTCCTGCCACTGATACTCGACGAAGCCGCCGCCTTGCTGGCTCAATTCGAAAAAGCGTTGAACAGCTGCGCCCTCGACAGGCCCCATTTCTGAAAAATGCTTGCCTTCAAGACCGGGGGCGCTGGGGGAAATGAGGGAGCGTCCACTCTGGTCCAGTACGCCGATGTAGCCGCGCTCGCCAAAACGGATGGTGCGCAGGCGGGCCATGGCCTCCTGGCGTTGCATGGCGTCCCATTTATAGACGTAGTCACCGGTGCCGATCAGCCAGTCATACGGTGGAAAGGCGCGGACGTAGGAGAGTTTGTCGGACATCGCTTTCGGGTTGTCCGGAGAATACCAGCGATAGCTGACGAAACCCTCGCCGCGCGGCAGGCGGGAGGCCTCGATCAGGCTGCGCATGATGGGCTTGCCGGTGTCGTCCTGGTTGTCCAGCTTGATCGTGCCTTCAAGCTGAGGGGCCGTCGGCAACAGGATGAACTGGCCTTGGGTGTCGTCGATGAAGTAGTAGCCGCGATCCTCGAAAAAACGCGGCTGGCGCAACGCCTCGATGATGCTCCGCTTGATATCGTTGGCCGAGCGGCGTTGTGCGGTTTCGCGGGCGTAGATCGATTCAGCAATCTGGACGCCGACATCAACGTGTTCGGCCAGGTTTTTTTTGAGCAGTGCTTCGGTACGGGAGCGGGTAAACTCGATGTAGCTGAGTGCACTGTCGATTTCGGTATTCAGGCGGGCGCGAATCTGTTCGTGCGCCTGACTTTCCAGACGGTCCAGCGAAGTTTCGTAGCTGCGCAGATGCTGCCAGGAAAAAAAGCCGGCCAGTGCCACCGTCAGCAGCAGGGCGAGAAGCAGTGTGCCGATCAGGTGGATGCGGGGAACGGTTTTCTCGTTGGCGGTCAGGTGCAGCATTGTGTCAAATATGGAAAATTGATGCTTTCTATTACTTTCGGATGATAGCTCAGTTTGTGGATACCCGATAATTTATCCTTATCTTTCTCATGGTTATAGCTTCTGAAACTGCTGCTGCCTTCGGGGCATCCGCCGAATTGCAACGTTTGCTCGAGGTGCAGATGCCCTACGGCAAATATGCGGGACGCCTGATCGCCGATTTGCCCGGGCATTACCTGGGCTGGTTTGCCCGTGAAGGTTTTCCACGGGGTGAATTGGGGCGTTTGCTGGCCTTGATGTATGAAATTGATCACAACGATCTGCGTGCCCTGCTGTTTCCCTTGCGGCAAGGGCGATAACGCTTTTTTACCCCGGCGCTGCTGTGCGTCTCTGCGCCTTCGCGTACCATGCGCAGTATGAATAAAGCACATGAGCATCGTCTGGCGTTGCAGGAATTGCTCGCCATGCTGACCGAGGACGGGCTGATTTCGCCCGCCATGGCTGAGGGCCTTTTACGCGAGCGCCACCTCCTGAATCATCGTGCCCACCCGCTGGTCCATATTGCCAGTTGCAAGTGGCGCAGCCTGACCGAGCAACCCGGTTTATTGAGTCTCGAGGCCTTGACCGAGTGGCTGGCGCGCCGATCCGGGCTCGAATATCTGCATATTGACCCGCTGAAGATCGATTTCACCGGGGTGGCGGATGTGATGTCCAGTGCCTACGCCGGACGCTTCAACATTCTGCCGGTGCAGGTGACGCCGCGCGAGGTGGTGATTGCGACGGCAGAGCCTTTTCTGCGTGAGTGGGAGGACGAATTAAGGCCGATTCTGCGCAAGGACATCCGGCGGGTGATCGCCAATCCCGAGGATATTTCCCGCTATCTCGTGGAATTCTTCGCACTCGCCAAATCAGTCAAGAAGGCGGCGGCCAAAGGCGAGGTGACGGCCGGACTGTCGAGCTTCGAACAACTGGTCGAACTGGGCAAGGGGAACCGCCAGTACGATGCCAACGACCAGCACATCATCCATATTGTCGATTGGCTCTGGCAGTACGCGTTCGATCAGCGCGCCTCCGACATCCACATCGAGCCGCGCCGCGATATCGGTCTGGTGCGTTTCCGCATCGATGGGGTCTTGCATCAGGTGTACCAGATCCCGATGTCGGTCATGAACGCGATGACCAGCCGGATCAAGCTGCTCGGGCGCATGGATGTTATCGAGAAGCGACGCCCGCAGGACGGGCGCATCAAGACGCGCACGCCGGCCGGGCAGGAGGTGGAATTGCGCCTCTCGACCCTGCCGACCGCCTTTGGCGAAAAGCTGGTCATGCGGATTTTCGACCCCGAGGTGCTGGTGCGCGATTTCCGCTCGCTCGGTTTTTCGGAGGACGATCAGGCGCGCTGGCAGCAGATGACCCAGGCCCCGCACGGGATCGTGCTGGTTACCGGGCCGACCGGCTCCGGCAAGACCACGACCCTCTACACCACGCTCAAGCAGCTGGCGACGCCGGAGGTGAATGTCTGCACCATCGAGGATCCGATCGAAATGGTCGAGCCGGCCTTCAATCAGATGCAGGTGCAGCGCAGTATCGAACTGGGCTTTGCCGATGGGGTGCGGGCGCTCATGCGCCAGGATCCGGACATCATCATGATCGGCGAAATCCGCGATCTCGAAACGGCAGAAATGGCCATTCAGGCAGCGTTGACCGGTCACCTCGTGCTGTCGACCCTGCATACCAACGATGCGCCCTCGGCCGTCACCCGCCTGCTCGATCTGGGCGTGCCGCCTTACCTGATCAACTCGACCCTGCTCGGGGTCATGGCGCAGCGCCTGGTGCGTACGCTTTGTCCGCATTGCAAGAAGGCGGAGCCGGCGACGGAGGCGCAGCGGGAGGCATGGCGGGCCTTGGTTACGCCCTGGAAGGCCACGGAGCCGACGCATTTCTGGCAGCCGGTGGGGTGCCTGGAGTGTCGGATGACGGGTTACATCGGACGGGTCGGCCTGTACGAAATCCTGCTCAACAGCCCCGATGTGCGAAAACAGATCCGCGCGGACACCGAGATTGCGCGGGTGCGTGAGCAGGGCTTCCGCGAGGGCATGCGTCCGCTCAGGATTTCCGGTGCCTTGAAGGTGGCGCAGGGGCTGACGTCACTGGACGAAATCATCAAGGTGGCGCCGCCGGCCGATGAGCTTTAACGGGCTGACGCCATGCTGGCGCAGCGCTGAACTCGGGATTAGTACCGATGGCAGTGTCGACCGTAGTCAAAACGGTCTAGCCAAGGGATAATTCCGCCCTTACTGTTTTTGTGGGAATACCATGGCAGTCGAGCTCTACAACGACGGCAAGCACATCGTGCACGCCTTCTACGATCTGGTCGACGATACGGCCAGCGATGTCGTCCAGTCCAACCAGTTTCTGGTGGTGGATCATGGCCACGGTGCCCTGATCGATCCGGGCGGCAACATGACCTATACCGGTCTGTTGATGGACATGCAGAAGTATTTCTCGTCCAAGGATCTCGACTACATCCTGGCTTCCCATGCCGATCCGGACATCATTGCCTCGCTGAACAAGTGGTTCATTGCTTCGAATTGCAAGGTGATGATTTCGAGTCTGTGGGCCCGCTTCCTGCCGCATTTCACCTCCGGTCGCGACATTTCGGAGCGGATTTTGAGCATTCCCGATCAAGGTGCGCGGATTCGTCTGGGGCAGTCCCAGATCATCGCCTTGCCGGCGCATTTCATGCATGCCGAAGGGAATTTCCAGTTCTACGATCCGGTTGCGAAGATTCTCTTCTCCGGCGATCTGGGAACGTCGCTGGTGCCGCATGAGGTGGCGGCCGAGCCGGTGACCAACTTTGCGGCGCATGTGCCCTACATGCAGGCCTTTCACCGCCGCTACATTGTCTCGCGCAAGGTGTGCCGCTTCTGGGCGAATATGGTGCGCCAGCTCGATATCGACATGATCGTGCCGCAGCACGGCGCCCGCTTTGTCGGCAAGCAGGCCATCAACGACTTTATCGAATGGGTCGAGGGGATCGAGTGCGGCGTGGATCTGATGACCCAGGCCGGCTATCAGGTCCCGAAATAAGATCCTAGATCTGGCTGGCCTTGCGGCGCACGGCGTCGACGTAGGCCAGCGCATCCATCTGGGTGCCCTGACGCTGGGCTGCCCAGATGGTTTCTCCCAGGCATTCAAGCAGGACATGTTCCGCATCGTGCGGGTCCATGCGTGCGCGCAGGCTCTCAAAGGCCGCGCGGATGCCGGGCGGCTGATCGATGCTGACCTGCTCGTGAATGGCGAGATGCAGCGACAGATGCAGGAAGGGATTCATCTGGCCGCCTTCCGGTGACCATTCCTGTTCGACTGCACGTTCCGGATGACTCAGCAGGGCCTGGTATTCGGGATGTCGTGCGGCGAGTTCGGCCGCCGTGACTTCGGCGCCGGCCAGGGGTTGTTGCTGGGTGTATTTTTGCCAGGCATCGCAGAAAAAGCGACGGACCTGATCTCGGGTCGGATTAAACATGCTGGGTCGAGCAGAGCAGGAGATGGGTCGCGTTGTTGAACAGGCGATTCCCCTGAGGTTGATGAACGATCTGGCCGGTGCCATAGGCGCCGATCAGCGGCAGCCCCGGAAAGGCGGCGCAAGCCAGCGCATGGTCGCGATCCGTGTCGCCATAGAATACAGGGCCACGGCCAATGCAGGAAAAGAGCAGGGCGTAATCGGGCGTCGTTTTGTCCGCTTTCAGGCGGTCGACCGTCGCAGCGAGGTGAATTTCCATATCCCGCTCGGCACCGTGCGGCAGACGCATGGCCCAGCGCAGCGCGCTGCCGGGATCAAGCATGTCGCCCACCACCAGGCTGGCGCCGGGGCCGGCGGAGAGAATCGGGACGGCCGGCTCGCCGGGATCGGTCAGGGCAAACAACTGATGGAAAGGCGGTGCATCCTGGTGCATCGGCGGCAGATGGTCGCGCAGGCTTTCAAGTGCCGGCTGGCCGGCAACCCGGTAGAGATCGTAGGCCAGGCTGTCGTTCAGCGTGAGCGGCGGCGATAGCGGCAGCAGGCCGGGCGAGAGGCTGCGTCCCAACACGCTACCGGGGAGCCGTGTCTCGGCGCAGCCCTCTTCAACCTGGCGGCCATGCGCCCAGACCTCGCCATCGCCATCGAGCAGCCCGTCGCGGGCATCGGCCTCCCGCCAGTGGTAAGGAAAATGATTGCAGAACCCCAGGGTCACGCCGGGGGCGTGCGGCGTCCCGGTTGGAAAGACCATGGCGGCGACGGCGGGCTGGTCTACCTGCCACCCGTGCTCGGTCATCACGCCGTGGCTGGTACAACCGGCGATGTCCATGCAACCGGCCGTCCGTGCTGCAGCAAGGAGGGCCGGGCGGGTCTGGTGGCGAAAATGGCGGCTGAGAAAAAGCAGGACGCTGGCTGCCTGGTCGCAGTCTGCCGCCTGCAAGGCTTGCTTGATTGCCTGCTCGACCAGCTGCGGCGAGGGCGTGGCGGCGTGAGCCAGACCGGTCGCGATGTTCATGCTGTTTTGCCCTTGAAACGACACAGGTCGATCACGACGCAGCGCTCGCATTCCGGCTTGCGCGCCTTGCAGACGTAGCGGCCATGCAGGATCAGCCAGTGATGGGCATCTTTCTTGAAGCGCTCGGGGGTGACCTTGAGCAGTTTGTGCTCGACCTCAAGCACGGTCTTGCCGGGGGCCAGACCGGTCCGGTTGCCAAGGCGGAAAATGTGCGTGTCGACTGCAATGGTGGGCTGGCCGAAGGCGGTATTGAGGACCACGTTGGCGGTCTTGCGGCCCACCCCGGGCAGGGCTTCCAGCGCAGCACGATCCTGCGGCACTTCGCCGCCATGCTGTGCAAGCAGGATGCGGCAGGTGGCGATGACGTTCCGGGCTTTCGTCCGGTAGAGGCCGATGGTCTTGATGTAATCGGCGAGTCCCTCTTCACCGAGTGCGGCCATGGTGTCGGGCGTGGGGGCGACCGGGAAAAGGCGGGCTGTGGCTTTGTTGACCCCGACATCGGTGGCCTGGGCGGAGAGGATCACCGCAATCAGGAGCTGAAACGGGGTGGCGTAATGCAGCTCGGTCGTCGGGGCCGGATTGTGTTCGGCGAGCCGGCTGTAGAAGGCTTCGACCTGCGCCTTGTTCATGGTCTGCCTCAGTGGCAGCCGGCTTCGCTGACGGGCGCCGGGGTGGCCTGTTTGTCACGGGCGGCGGCACGGGCATCCATCCAGTTCTTCCAGGCAATCATGCAGCCGAGCAGGATGAAGGCACCCGGCGGCAGCAGTGCCAGCAGGAAGCCCGGATAGCTCTCCGGCAGCAACTGGATCGGCGACAGGCTGGGGAAAACCATGTCGATCCCGCCCAGCAGGGTTCCATTACCCAGCAATTCGCGCATGGCGCCCAGCAAGGCCAGGGTCCACAACATGCCGACACCCATGAAGACGCCATCAAAGGTCGACTGCAGCGGCGGGTTCTTGGCGGCAAAGGCTTCGACGCGGGCGAGCACGATGCAGTTGGTGACGATCAGCGGAATGAAGATGCCGAGGACGAGGTACAACTCGTGCAAATTGGCATTGAACAGCAGGTCGACCACCGTGACCAGGGCTGCGACGATCAGGATGAAGACCGGAATCCGGATTTCATGCGGGATCAGGTTGCGCAAGGAGGCCACTGCCACGTTGGAGAGCGCCATGACCAGGATGGTTGCCAGGGACAGCATGATGCCGTTCACGGCATTGGTGGTCACGGCGAGCAATGGGCACAGACCGAGGATCTGGGCGATGGAGGTGTTCTGCTTCCAGATGCCGTTGCCGGCAATGGTCCGGAATTCGTCACGGGTGATCATCGGGCGACTCCTTCGGCGAGCAGGGTGTTGCGATTGGCCTCGAACCAGCGGGCGGCTTTCAGGACGGCCTTGCTGACGGCGCGCGGGGTCACGGTGGCGCCGGCATAGTAGTCGAGCTGGCCGCCGTCCTTCTTGACCTTCCATGCCTTCTCGCTCAGGTCGTTGAGCGCCAGGCCGGCAAACTGGGTGATCCAGGGGCGGGCCTTGTTCTTGTCCTTCTTGACCTCGATGTAGTCGCCCAGGCCCGGTGTTTCCTTGTGCTGGGTGACGCGCACGCCAATGATCTGGCCGTCGGTACGCAGGGCGAGAATGAGGCGGATCTTGCCGGCATAGCCATCCGGGGCGGCGGCCTCCAGCACCACGGCCACCGGTTGAGCGCCCTTGCGGGCGATGTAGGCGGTCGACGCCTCGCTCAGCCCCAAATCGGCCGTTGGGGGGAGGGTACGCGTGTCGTTCAGGAGGGCATTGTCGTATTCGGCGGCCGGCAACACTTCATTGACCAGCTTCATCTTTTCTTCGGCGGCAGAGGCTTCGATGGCCGGCTTGGTCCACAAATACGCACCGGAAAGCAGGCCGGTGAAAATGATCACGAAGACGAACAGGATGGCGGCAGTACGCGCCGCCATGCCGCTGGCAGAAAATTCACGCGTGCTCATGCCTTGCCCCCCTTGTCCTTCATGCCGAAGATCGGCGGTTGGGTCAGGAAGTCAATGAGCGGGGCACAGAGGTTCATGAGCAGGACGGCGAAGGCGATCCCGTCCGGATAGCCGCCGAAAACGCGGATGATGTAAGCGAGCAAGCCCGCGCCGGCGCCAAAAATCAGTTTGCCGCGCGGCGTCGTGCAGCCCGAGACCGGGTCCGTCACGATGAAGAAGGCCCCCAGCATGCTGCCACCCGAGAGCAGGTGGAAGAGCGGGCTGGCGAACTGGGCCGGGTTATACAGCCAGAGTGCGCCGGAAATCAGGGTGATTGCGCCGATGAAGGCGGTGGGCAGATGCCAGGTAATCAACTTCTGCTGCCACAGCCAGAGGCCGCCGACGAGATAGCCCAAGGCCACCCATTCCCAGCCGCGGCCGGCGAAATTGCCGTAAATGTCCTGGTTGCGCAGCAGGCTGGCCACATCAACGCTGCCTTCGCCCATCTTCAGGGCGGTTTTCATCGCATCCAGCGGTGTTGCACCGGAGAGCGCATCCACGCGCGGGGCCTGGCCAAAAATAATCGCGAGCTGATCGGCAAACGGCAGGTGCAGGCCGACGCTCGGCCATTGCGACATCAGGGCCGGGAAGGAGACGATACAGGTGGCAAAGGCCACCATGGCCGGATTGAAGGGGTTTTGACCCAGGCCGCCGTAGAGGTGCTTGGCCACCACAATCGCGAAGACCGTGCCGACCACGATCAGCCACCAGGGCGCAAGCGGCGGGAAGGTGAGGGCGATCAGCCAGGCGGTGACGATGGCGGAACCGTCGCTGAGAAAGAGACCGAGGGGCTTGCCCTGGATGCGGAGCATCAGCGCTTCGGCTGCCAGGGCGGCGCATGTGGCGATCAGCAATTGGGTCAGGATGGCCGGGCCAACTTGCCAGACATAGGCGGCAATACCCGGCAGCAGTGCGAGGCAGACGCGGGTCATGACCCGGCTGACACTGGAGTCCTTGAGCAGGAAGGGAGCGGGCGCAAACATCATTCGGTTTTCTCGGCATCCGGGGTGCCTGCCGTGGTGCGGCGGGCCTCGATGGCAGCGACTTCACGCTGCTGATCCGGTGTCAGGTTGTCGGTATTCTTGGCTTGAGCCGCTTCACGCTGGGCTTTGGCGCGGGCCATGGCCGCTTCGATGGCCGCCTTTTTGGCTGCTTGGGCAGCGTCGACCGTCGGAGCCGGCGTGGCCTCGGGCGCGGCTGCCTCTGCGGCTACGCCCGATTCGGCGGTGGCGGCAGCGGCAGCCGCTTCGGCTGCTTTCTTGGCCGCTTGTGCGGCAGCTGCCTTGGCCAGCTTCTCGGCTTTCTCGGCTTTCTCGCGTTCTTCGCGGAATTGCTTGAATTCGAAGCGGTCCTTGGCTGTGTCGGCCGCTTTTTTCTCGCGCTCGCGCGCCCAGATTTCGCTCTTGGCAAAACGGAAATACTGGACCAGCGGAATGCGGGACGGACAGACGAAGGAGCAGCAGCCGCATTCGATGCAATCGAAGATGTGGTATTCCTGGGTCTTGCCGAAATTCTTGGCGCGCGAGAACCAGTACATCTCGAAGGGCTGCAATTCGTGCGGGCAGGCCTGGGCACAGGAACCGCAGCGGATACACGGCATTTCCACCGGCTTGGGCGGGAAGAGCGCGGGCGAGTGGGCGATCAGGCAGTTGGTTGCCTTGACCACCGGTACCGTGGCCTCCGGCACCAGGAAGCCCATCATCGGGCCGCCCATCACGATGCCGTCGGTGTCCGCCTTGGGATTGGCCAGCGCGAGGACTTCATCCATCGGCGTGCCGATCAGCACGTCGTAATTGCGCGGCTCGCCGACGTTGCCCGTGACCGTGACCAGACGGGAAACCACCGGTTCGCCATGCGCGATGGCGCGCCAGGCGGTATAGGCCGTGGCGACGTTGAAACATTGGACGCCGAGGTCGGTGGAGCGCTTGGAGGCCGGCACTTCCTTGCCGGTCAGCACGCGGATCAATTGCTTGGCGCCACCGGCCGGGTAGAGGGTGGGTACGGCGATGACGGCGAAGTCTTCACCGACGGCCTTGACGGCAGCCTGCATGGCTGCGACGGCTTCGGGCTTGTTGTCCTCGATGCCGATCAGCACTTTTTTCGGTTGCAGCAGGTCGCGGAAAATCCCGACGCCGCGGACCACTTCCTCGGCGCGTTCGCGCATCAGCAGGTCGTCGCAGGTGATGAAGGGTTCGCACTCGGCCCCGTTGATGACCAGTTCTTCCATCGGCACCGTACGGGAGGCGGTCAACTTGCCGTGGGTCGGGAAAACGGCACCGCCCAGACCGACCACGCCAGCCTGCTGCAGGCGCTCGCGTACGGCTTCAGGCGAAAGGCTGCGGTAGTCGACCGGCTCGCGGGGAATCCACTCGTCCTTGCCATCCGGTTCGATCACCACGCAGAGGGCATCGAGGCCGGAGGGGTGCGGCTGGACATGCATGGCGACTTCAAGCACGGTGCCGGAGGTCGGCGCGTGGACGGCGGACGAAATCCAGCCGTCAGCTTCCCCGATCAGCTGGCCTTTCAGGACGTGATCGCCCGCCTGGACAACCGGGCGCGGCGTGCCGCCGATACTTTGGTGCAGCGGGACGACCAGACGCGACGGCAGCGGCGCAACGGCAATCGGCAGGCCGACGGATTGGGTCTTGTTGGTGGGCGGTTTGACGCCCCCTTTGAATTTGAAGAGATTCATCAACATCAGGCGGCCTCTTGCTGCTTGCTGTCGTTGCCGGTGGCAGGCACGGCCTTGATTTCAACGACCGGGAATTTCCATTTCCAGGTGTCGATGGTTTCGGTAATGACTTCCATGCTGATGCACTCGACCGGGCAGGGCGGCAGGCAGAGCTCGCAGCCGGTGCACTGCTGGCTGATGATGGTATGCATCTGCTTGGCCGCGCCGACGATGGCGTCGACCGGGCAGGCCTGGATGCAGAGGGTGCAGCCGATGCAGGTGTTTTCGTCAATGATTGCAACGGCCTTCGGCTTTTCTTCGGCGTCCAGCGGTTTGACTTCGCGGCCGAGCAGGTCGGCCAGACGTTGCACGCCTTCCATGCCGCCCGGCGGGCACTTGTTGATTTCATCGCCGTTGGCGATGGCTTCGGCATAAGGCTTGCAGCCCGGGTAGCCACATTGGCCACATTGCGTCTGCGGCAGGATGGCTTCGATTTTCTCGACCAGCGGGTCGCCCTCAACCTTGAACTTGATCGAGGCAAAACCCAGTGCAGCCCCCAGAACGACGGCCCCGAGGGCCATCACGGCAATAGCGAGCAGGATATCCATTACTGGTACTTGTCCAGGCCGGCGAAGCCCATGAAGGCCAGGGCCATGAGACCGGCGGTGACCATGGCGATGGCCACGCCGCGGAAATAAACAGGCACATCTGCCCCTTCGATACGCTCGCGAATGCCGGCAAACAAGATCAGCACGAGCGAGAAACCGACGGCGCTGCCGGCGCCGAAGAGCAGGGAATCAACGAAGTTGTAGCCATTGGCGATGTTGAGCAGCGGTACGCCGAGCACGGCACAATTGGTGGTGATCAGCGGCAGATAAATGCCGAGCGTTTGCTGCAAGGCCGGGGATGTCTTGGCAATGACCATTTCGGTCAGCTGGACGATGGCGGCGATGGTGACGATGAAGGACAGCGTACGCAGATACTCCAGGCCGAAAGGCATCAGCAGGAAGTGATCGATGATGTAGCTGGCCCCCGTGGCCATGGTCAGCACGAAGGTCGTTGCGGCACCCATGCCGTAGGCGGTTTCCAGTTTCTTGGAAACGCCCATGAAGGGGCAAAGACCGAGGATCTTCACCAGCACGACGTTATTGACGAGCACCGCGCCGACGAGGATGAATAGATAATGACTCATGGATTTGACTGGCAATAAGCCGTGATTATCCGGCTTTGCCGGGGCGGCAACAACCGCGCCCGGCTTATGGGCTTATTTGTTTTTTCGCATCAGATTAGCAAGCGTATCCGCCACTTCGCTGACCAAGTCAGGGCCGCGGTAGATGAAGCCACTGTAAAACTGGACCAGGCTGGCGCCGGCACGGATTTTCTCGGCGGCATCTTCGCCGCCCAGAATGCCGCCAACCCCGATGATCGGCAGTTCGCCGGCCAGGGCAGCGGACAGCTTGCGGAGGACGACGGTCGACGGTTCGAAAACCGGCTTTCCTGACAGGCCCCCTGTTTCATCTGCATTGGGCAGGCCGGCCACCGCGTCGCGGGCGAGCGTCGTGTTGGTGGCGATCACGCCGTCGAAACGATGGCGCCGCAGGGCATCCGCGATGGCGGTGATCTGCAGGTCGTCGAGGTCCGGCGCGATTTTCAGGGTCATCGGCACATATTTGCCGTGCTTGTCAGCCAACTGAAGCTGGCGTGCCTTCAACTGGGAGAGCAGGTCGTCGAGCGCCTCGTCCTTCTGCAGTTCGCGCAGGTTTTTCGTGTTTGGCGAGGAAATATTCACCGTCACGTAGCTGGCGTCGTTGTAGACCTTATCTAGGCAGATCAGGTAGTCGTCGACCGCGTTTTCGATCGGGGTCGTGGCGTTCTTCCCGATGTTGATGCCGAGGATGCCGCCTTTTTTCGGGAATTCGGCCGCGCGGACGTTTTCCAGCAGGCGATCCACGCCAGCATTGTTGAAACCCATGCGGTTGATGATGCCCTGGGCTTCCGGGATGCGGAACAGGCGCGGACGCGGGTTGCCGTCCTGGGGGCGCGGGGTAATGGTGCCGATTTCGATGAAGCCGAAGCCCAGGCGGGCCAGGCCGTCGATGTGGTCGCCGTTTTTGTCCAACCCTGCGGCGAGGCCGACGGGGTTGGGGAACTTGAGGCCCATGACCTCGACGGGACAGGCGGCAACCGGCTTGGCCAGCAGTCCGGCAAGCCCGGCTGAATTGAGGAGGTCGATGCCACGCATACCGACGCCGTGCGCCGTTTCAGCATCGAGAGCGAAGAAAAATTTGCGGATGAGTGGATAGAGCATAGCCCGATATTTTACCTCACGGCAGGGAGGGCTGGCAGCCTCAAATGACTGGCTTGGCACTGTTTTTTACAGATTTGGCACTGCACGGGTGCTAAAATCGGCGCCATTCCAACCCGATTCCCGATTTCTCTGATGAGTGCTCCTCCCGATCTGCTCAAGGCCATCCGTGCCGGTCGTCTTGCCGATGTGTGTGCTGCCCTGGATGGCGGCGCCTCGCTGGCGGACGAGATGGAGGCGGGTTTGGCCATCGGGATGGCCTGCTTTCTCGGGCATGTCACCATCGTCCGCGAACTGGCAAAGCGGGGCGTGCGCGTGAATATGCCGGATAACGCTGCGCCGACGGCGCCGCTGGCCATGGCCGTGCGCGGCAACAAGGTCGATGTGGTCCGCACCTTGATTGAACTGGGGGCCGTGGTGCCGGCAGGCATGCAGACCGGGCTCAGCGAGCAGGAAGTGACCGTCGCCCAATGGATTGCCTTCCGTGACGGTCATGCCGCCCAGGAGGATGCTCAGGCGCATCATGCCGCCGTCGAGGAAATTCATCTGGAACGCCCCAGTCATCTGGATACCCAGGTGCTGGAAGCGGATGCCCTGCAAGCGGCACGTCGTTCGCGCTGAGCGTACTCAGCAACACTTTGTAACAGCGTTTCTCCAGGCAGAAACGTTAAACTGCCGGCTACCATGAAGCCGGATACTTTTTTCTTCCCTCTGTGCCTTGTCGCGTTGGCCGCTGCCTCGATGGCGCGGGCCGATCTGGCGGATCCCTTTGCCACGGCCGCGCGTGTGCCGCCCTTGCGCATGAGCGGCAGCCTGGGCGATGGCGCCGGTGCGGTTCAGTGCCCGAACGGGCTTTCCTCTGCCCCCTTGAATCTGATCGATGCGGTCGATCTGGCCCTGTGCACGCACCCGCAAACGCGCGAAGCCTGGGCTGCGGCACGGGCACAGGCGGCGGCGCTCGGTTCGGCCCAGGCCGCCTGGCTGCCTACACTGGATGGCAAGGCGCAACAGACGCGTGTGCTGACCCAGAACCGTGACTACGATCAGCGGACAGCGTCGCTGTCCCTTTCCTGGCTGTTGTTTGACGCCGGCCAGCGTTCGGCCAACCAGGCCAATGCCGAGGCATTGCTGAAGGCAGCCCTGGCAACGCAGGATGCGACGCTGCAGGCGGTCTTGCTGAGTGCGGTACAGGCCTTTTATACCGCCCACGCGACAGAGGCCGTGGTGGCTGCCGCGCGGGAGAGTGAGCGGGCAGCGCTCGAGAGCTTTCGGGCGGCGGACGCCCGTTATGGCGTGGGCGTGGCGACCCCGGCGGATCGCCTGCAAGCCCAGACAGCCTTGTCGCAGGCTACGCTGACCCGTATCCGGGCCGAAGGCGACGCCCGCAATGCACGGGGGGCGTTGGCCTACGCGTTGGGTTTGCCGGCCAATACGACGATTCAACTGGCCCCGACGGTCGACCTGCCGGAAGCGGCCATTTTCCAGCGGGAAGTCGATGCCCTGATCCGCGAAGCGCAACGTGTGCGTCCCGATCTGCAGGCGGCTGAAGCCCAGTTGCGGGCTGCTGAAGCGAGCGTCGATCTGGCGCGGGCGCAAGGTATGCCGACGGTTTCCCTGGGCGCGGGCCCGAACTGGCAGGATCTCGGCGGCGTGGTGACGCGCGGGGGGAACGTCGGCCTGACCCTGAACGTGCCGCTCTTTACCGGTTTTGACCGGACCTATCGCGTGCGTGCGGCCAGCGCCCAGGTCGATGTGCGTGCCGCCCAGCGGGATCGCTTGCGCCAGCAGGTCGCCCTGGATGTCTGGAAAGCCTACCAAAGCCTGGCGACGGCGACCCAGAGCCTGCAGACCACGGCGGATCTGCTGGCCAGCGCGCGCCAGTCCGAACAGGTGGCGCTGGGGCGCTACAAGGCGGGCGTGGGAACGGTGCTTGATCTGCTCGCCGCGCAAAGTGCCTTGGCCAGCGCGCGTCAGCAGCGCATCCAGGCGGAGCTGGACTGGAATCTCTATCGGGCCGCCTTGGCCCAGGCGGTCGGGGCGCTCGACGAGACGCTGCTGCCCGGACGACAAGAAGGACAACCATGAAACATCTCGGCAAATTCCTGATCGGCAGCGGCGTGCTCGTGGCGCTGGCCGCGGGCGGTGTCTGGTATGCCAAGCAGCGTGAGGCGGCTGACCCGGAAACCCGTTACAAATTCGCCACCCTGGAGCAGGGCGACGTGACCCAGACCGTTTCGGCCAACGGCACCCTCAACCCGCTCGTGCTGGTGAATGTGGGGACCCAGGTTTCGGGGACGGTACGCAAGCTGTATGTCGATTTCAACGACAAGGTGAAGGCCGGTCAGAAACTCCTGGAGCTCGATCAATCCCTGTTGCAGACGATTGCCCGTCAGAGCCAGGCCAATGTCGGTAACGTGCAGGCCAGCCACGATCTGGCCAAGGCCAACGAGGCCCGCATGAAGGCGCTGCTCGACAAGGAATATGTGTCCCGCCAGGACTACGATCAGGCCGCGCAGGCCCTGAAATCCGCGCAAGCGCAATTGGCCCAGGCGCGGGCTGCGGCAGACAAGGATCAGGTCAATCTGAGTTATTCGGTGATCACCTCGCCGGTCTCCGGCGTCGTGGTGGCCCGTCTGGTGGATGTGGGGCAGACCGTGGCGGCAAGTTTCCAGACCCCGACCCTGATCCAGATTGCCCAGGATCTCTCCAAGATGGCCATCGATACGAGCTTCGCCGAGGCCGATATCGGCAATATCCGTGAAGGCCAGAAGGCCCGCTTTACGGTCGACGCCTTCCCGAGCCGGCAATTCACCGGGCAGGTGCACCAGATTCGTCTGAATCCGACCAATCAGCAGAATGTGGTCACCTACAACGTGCGGATTGCGGTCGAAAACGAGGATCTGCACTTGCTGCCGGGCATGACGGCCTACGTCAATATCGGCGTCCAGAAGCGCGAAAAGGTGCTGCTGGTGCCCAATGCCGCCCTGCGTTTCAAGCCTGCGGACGGGGCTGTGAAGAAAACGGAAAATGCCGAAAAATCGGCGTCGACCGCCGGACAAGCCGGTGCGCCGGGCGGCGGCAAAGGCAAGAAGCGCGATGGCCAGAGCGGGACGGTCTATGTGGTTGAGGGCGAGGGCTTGAAGCCCGTGAGCGTCCAACTCGGCATCACCGACAACCGCAACACCGAGGTCGTCAGCAGCGAGCTGAAGGCCGGAGTTCGGGTCGTGACCGGTGAGAACAGCAACGGTGACAAGAAGCCGTCCTCGGTCGGCATGCGGATGTTCTGATGACGGAAGCGGTCATTCGCGTCGCCGGCCTCGGGAAATCCTACAACACGGCGGCCGGCGCATTCCCGGCCCTGAAAGGAGTGGATCTGACCGTCGGGCGGGGGGAGTACATTGCCATCATGGGCCCCTCCGGCTCGGGCAAGTCGACCTTCATGAACCTGCTCGGCTGTCTGGATACGCCGACCTGCGGCGATTATTTCCTGGCCGGACAGAATGTCGCGCAACTGGCGCCCGATGCGCTGGCGCATATCCGCAACCGGACGCTCGGCTTCGTCTTTCAGGGCTTCAATCTCCTGCCGCGCATGAGCCTGCAGGACAACGTGGCCCTGCCGCTGGTCTACGCCGGGGTCGATCAGCCAACCCGCCGCGCCCGGGCCCGTGACTTGCTGGCCCGGGTCGGCCTCGGACAGTATGCCGAATCCCTGCCCAACCGCATTTCCGGCGGCCAGCAGCAGCGTGTCGCGATTGCCCGGGCCCTCGTCAATACGCCGCAGCTGATTCTGGCCGACGAGCCGACCGGCAATCTGGACAGCCATACCAGCGAGGAAATCATGCGCCTGTTTGGTGATTTGAATGCAGAGGGGATCACCATCGTCCTGGTGACGCATGAGCCCGATATTGCCGATCACGCCAAGCGTCAGGTGCGTTTTCTCGATGGCCAGATCGTCAGTGACCGTCTGACCGGAGCGGCATCATGAGCCGCCGGATTGGGCCGCTTCCGGGCCGTCGACCGTCGGGAGGCACGCGATGATCCGTCCGATGCTCGGCGAAGCCTGGCTGGCCATGGGCGCCAATCGCCTGCGTACCGCCTTGACCATGCTGGGCATGGTCATCGGCGTTGGGGCCGTCGTGATCATGATGGCCATCGGCCAGGGCGCGCAGTACGCGGTGCAACAGACGATCAGCACCATGGGCTCCAATCTTTTCATCGTGCTGTCCGGTTCGTTCACCACCGCCGGTGTGCGCAGTGGCTCGGCCGGGGCGCCGACACTCAATGTCAGCGACGCCAATGCCATCGCTGAACTGGATGGGGTGGCCAATGTGGCGCCGACCCATCAGGGCTCGCGGCAACTGGTCTATGGTTCGCAGAACTGGAGTTCGCAGGTGATCGGGACAACGCCGGAATACCTCGATGCGCGGGCGTGGACCGTCGTCAAAGGCGCGGCCTTCGGTGACTCCGATGTGCGTTCGGCTACGCGGGTCGCCCTGATCGGCAAGACCGTGGCGGAAAACCTGTTTGCCGACGATGATCCGGTCGGCAAGACCATGCGCATCCAGCAGAACCCCTTTGTCGTGATTGGCGTGCTGGGCAGCAAGGGGCAGAACCTCGATGGCCGGGATCAGGACGATACGGTGATCATTCCGCTCACCACGGCGCAGCGCAAGGTGTTCGGCACGCCCTTTCTGGGCTCGGTGCGGATGATCATGGTGCAGGCTGATGCGGCCGACAATATGCAGAAAACCATGGACAGCGTGACGGCGCTGTTGCGTCAGCGACATCGCCTGCGCGATGGGCAGCCGGACGATTTCTTCATGCGCAATCTGTCGGCCGCAGCCGAGTCGGAGGCGGAAACCACGCGCACGATGTCCATCCTGCTCGGTGCGATTGCGTCGATTTCGCTGCTGGTGGGAGGGATCGGCATCATGAACATCATGCTGGTCTCGGTCACGGAGCGGACCCGCGAAATCGGCATCCGCATGGCGATTGGCGCACGGCAGCGCGATATCCTGACCCAGTTCCTGCTGGAGGCTGTGATGATCTCGTTTGCCGGTTGCCTGCTTGGCCTGCTGCTCGGCTTGGGCATCGCGCTGGCCATCAATGCCGTGACCGGCATGGTGGTGGTCATTTCCGGGAGTTCGGCCCTGGTTGCCTTTGCCGTTGCAGCGACGGTCGGCATCTTCTTCGGCTGGTATCCGGCCCGCAAGGCGGCGCGCCTCGATCCGATTGAAGCCCTGCGCTATCAATAAACGCTAAAAATCAGCAGCAAAAAAAAGCCCGCTGCGCGCAGCGGGCCGGAAGCAGGGCGCCACAGGGGCGCGTTGTCTGGTAGGGAGCAGTCTATGGGCTGAAGCGCGCCTTGGGAATGCGACATGGTGTCGCATTCCGGTGCGCCGTACGGCCTCAAATCACCAGCTGCGTGCCCAGCTCGACCACCCGGTTGGTCGGAATCTTGAAGAAGTCGCTGGCGCTGGTCGCATTTTTGGACATCACGGCAAACAGGCGGGCGCGCATGGGCGAAATCTTCTTGTTGAACGAGGGGATGATGGTTTCGCGCGACAGATAGAAGGTGGTTTCCATGATGTCGAAACGCTCGCCATGGCGCTTGCATTGCTCCAGCACACTCGGGATGTCCGGGCTCTCCATGAAACCGTAACGCACGATGACGCGCATGAAACCCTTGCCCATGCGGTGCAGGAAGATACGGTCGAAATCGTTTACGTAAGGCGCATCGGCTGTCTGCACGGTAACGAGCACCACGCGCTCATGCAGCACCTGATTGTGCTTCAGGTTGTGCAGCAAGGCAGCGGGCACGCCCTCCTTGGAGCTGGTCATGAACACGGCCGTCCCCTGAATGCGATGCACGCCATCGATGGCATTGATGAAATCTTCCATCGGGATGCTTTGCTTGGCCATTTCGGTGGAGACCAGCGTACGTCCACGTTTCCAGGTGGTCAGCACGGTAAAGGAAACCAGACCCATGGCCAGCGGGAACCAGCCGCCTTCCGGAATCTTGATGGCATTGGCTGCAAAGAAGGCAATGTCGACCGCGAGGAGCAGGAACACGGCAATCCCCGTGAGCAGCCGATTCCATTTCCAGATCAGGACCATCACGAAGGCGACCAGGATGGTGTCGATCAGCATCGTGCCGGTGACGGCGATGCCGTAGGCGGCCGCCAGGTTGGACGAGTTCTTGAAGCCGACCACGAGGGCCATCACGGCCAGGTAGAGCGTCCAGTTGGTGAAAGGGACGTAAATCTGGCCTTCTTCATTGCCGGAGGTGTGGATGATCTGCATGCGCGGCAGCAAACCCATCTGGATCGACTGGCGCGCCACTGAAAATGCGCCGGAGATCACGGCCTGCGAGGCGATCACGGTGGCCAGGGTGGCCAGGATGACCATCGGGATCAAGGCCCAGTCGGGGGCCAGGTGAAAGAAGGGGCTTTCGATGGCCTCCGGTTCGGCCAGCAGCAGGGCACCCTGGCCAAAATAGTTGAGGACCAGCGCCGGCATTACGAAGCTGAACCAGGCCAGACGAATCGGAAAGCGACCGAAGTGCCCCATGTCGGTATAGAGCGCCTCGCCCCCCGTGACCGAGAGGACGACCGAGCCCAGGGCCAGAAAGGCGAGGCCCGGGTGACTGGCGATGAAATGCACGGCATAGGCCGGAT
This sequence comes from Dechloromonas sp. ZS-1, assembly GCF_039649255.1. NCBI lineage: Bacteria > Pseudomonadati > Pseudomonadota > Betaproteobacteria > Rhodocyclales > Azonexaceae > Dechloromonas > Dechloromonas sp. ZS-1. The sequence continues at coordinate 111,761 of NZ_JBDIYD010000008.1, forward strand.
TCAGGGCGGCCAGCACACTCGGGTTATGGACGATTTCCAGTATGCCCAGCGTGCCCAGAATACCGAACCAGGCCACCATGACCGGTCCGAAAAACAGGCCGACGGTTCCTGTGCCGCGCTTCTGGATGAAAAACAGGCCGGTCAGGATGATCAGGGTGATCGGGATCACGTAGGGCTTGAGCGTCGGGGTGATGATTTCCAGCCCTTCGACGGCGGAGAGGACCGAGATGGCCGGGGTGATCATGCTGTCACCGTAGAACAGGGCGGCGGCAAAGATGCCGAGCAGGGTGATGACCCAGGTCAGGCGGGGGTTTTTGGCATGTTCCGTGACCAGGGCGAGCAAGGCCAGCGAACCGCCTTCCCCGCGATTGTCGGCGCGCATGATGATGGCTACGTACTTGATCGAGACCAGTACCATGATGGCCCAGAAGACCAGGGACAGGATGCCCAGGATATTGTCCGGCGTGACCGGAATCGGGTGGTGGCCGTTGAAGATTTCCTTCAGGGCGTACAACGGGCTGGTCCCGATGTCGCCGAACACAACCCCAATGGCGGCGACCGTGATGGCCGGCAGCGCCTGCTTGGAATGAGACTGCATGATTCCCCCCGGGGTGGAACACCCCTGTTGTTGTCGGTCGTAGCCTGTCATGCAGGCTATCTAACCGAGCAATCTAGCACTTTGTTGCAGTGCGGGAAATAACCCCGTGCAGTTTAATGATTTGCTTCGGCGCTCGCCCAGCTCAGTGCTTCGCGGTAGCAGTCGACCAGATGGGCGGGGCTGATCTGCAAACTCGCCGCGAGAATGACCGCATGGTCGAGGCGGCAGCGTTCGAGGGCGATCGCCAGCTGCAGGTAAGGCGCGTAGGCGCCTTCGTTGCGCAGCAGGGCAAGGGTGACTTTTTCCGGCAGTCGGAGATTCGCGAGCAGGGCCGGCATCGGGACGCCAAGCATGACATCGAGCAGGGAAAGGAGCCCGAGCAGGAACAGTTCGTCGGCACTGCGCTTGTCGCGTTCGCGCAGCAGGCTTTCGAGGAGGCCGGCACGGCACAGGGAAAGAACCAGAATGGTCCGGTCACGGGCGCTGTTGGCATCCAGGTGATAAAGCGCGATGGATAGCCAGCGGTAGAGGGCGTCGCTGCCCAGCAGCATGAGCGCTTCTTCCAGGCGGGCGATCTTGCGCGGCAGGCCATAGACGGGGGAGTTGGCCATATCGATCAGCTTGACGACCACGGCCGGGTCGCGCATGGCTGTCGCTGCGAGGGCGCCCGGGTCGCTCTCCTGACGGAGCTGGTTGAGCATCTCCATGACCACCATCCGGCTTTCGCTGATGCGGCCGGCCGGCGCTTGTTCATCGCGGGTGGTGGCGAAGTCGCCCAGGCAGAAATCAGCATTCAGATTGCGGCAAAGGCGGTGTTCCGACCAGGAGGCCACTTCGGTCATGAACAGGCGCAGGGCCGGGTTTTGCTGGCGGACGGTGCGCACCACGCTTTCGAGCTGGGTGAGCGGCTCGGCATGGAAATCGATGAGCAGCGCATCGACGTCCCAGGGCAGCGGCGCCTGATCGATTCGCCGCGGAGCGACCAACTTGGCACCGCAGCCCCGGATATGCTGAGTCAGTTGCTGCTGCGTGGCTGTATCGAGTTCAGGAAAATCCTCGATGAGGATGAAGGTCTGGCGTCCCACCGCTGTTTTGAAGTCGGCTTCCTGCCACTGAGCCAGGGTCAGCGGGAGGAGCAGGGGCCGGGTCTCGGCGTAGCGAGCAGCCTGTTCCCGCGTCAGCGCATCGAGCAGGGCCGGGCCGGTGATGCGCTGGCCGGGGTTCAGGGTGCGGGGCAACAAGCGGTAGCCACCGATCCCACCTTGCGCATCGATCATCTCGTTCCAGCCGATGAACAGCTTGGGGGCGGCGGGCGGCGGGCGGCGGGGCGGCAGGGGGCGTACGGACGGCGGCCGGCGCTGTGCTGGGTTGCGTGGTGGCGGCGGGCGCTGCACTGTCGCCGCCAAAGAGCCCACCAAAAATTCGTTTCAGAAAACTCATGGGCGTGCGGTCAGTGTTTGGTTGAGGCTGGGCGCAGCACCATGTCTACCGCAACCGGCTGACCATCCTGAAGCAGGGGATAGCTGCGATCGCTGATGAACAGCAGGCGGCCACGATGGGTGATGCGTGCGCTCGCGGTCAGCTTGCCCTTTTTGCCCAGTAAATCACGGTCGACCGTCGCCGAGAAGGGGATGGGCGGCTGGGCGCCATTCAACTCGTAGCGTTGCTCGACCAGCGTCCGGGCCGGCGCATCGGCACGGGCCGTGTCCTGAATGCGGACGGCGAGGATGGCATCGGGGGGCAGGGCGATGCGGGCGAGATAGCGAACGCTGCCGCCAACCTCAAGGAAGCTGCTGGCGGCGGCAGGTTGTGCGCTGGCCGCCGGCTGGCAGCGGCGCAGGTTGCCTTTTTCGTCCTCGATCATGGCCTCGCTGCCCTTGGTATGGAGGGTGATCGGATCGCGCCGATAGCGTGCGCCGGACGCTGCCGGTACGGCCGGGAGCACGATGTCGCCATCGGCAAAATGGAGGGTGGCTTGCGGTCGACCGTCGGCATCCTCGGAAAACGAGAGTTCGAGACGGCTGCCGTTGTCGCAGGCATAGGTCTGGCGTTCCCCGGCATGAGCGAGGGGGAGTGAGGTCAGGGCAAGCAGCGCGAGTGTGGTGAAGCGGGAGAAGGAACGTGTCATGCGGGATCGGCCGGGATGGCCGGCAGAGGCTGCCAGCGACCATCGATCAGGCCTTCAAGTGGGCGAAACCTTGATTTGTATGCCATTTTCCTGCTTTCTGCAATCCAGTAGCCGAGATACAGGTAGGGCAAGCCAAGGGCCTGGCACTGGGCCAGTTGCCAGAGAATGTTGTACACACCCAGGCTGCTCCGGGGGAGATCCGGGTCGAAAAAGGTGTAGACCGAGGACAGTCCGTCATCGAGGATGTCGATCAGGCTGACCATGCGCAGACTGCCGGCCTCGGAAAACTCGACCAGGCGGGTGTCGACGCGGCTTTGCAGGAGGAACTGGTCGTATTGCTCTCGGTTATCGTCATCCATCCCGCCGCCGGGGTGGCGGGCCTGCTGGTAGCGGTTGTAGAGCGCGTAGTGCGCGTCATTGAAGCGCAGCGGCAGTTCGTGCCCGCTTAGGGTTTGATGGCGCTTGAGGGCGCGGCGCTGGCTGCGGTCCGGGGTGAACTCGGCAACCGGAATGCGGACGGGAATGCAGGCCTGGCAGTGGTCGCAGTGCGGGCGATAGGTAAACAGGCCGCTGCGCCGGAAGCCGTTGCGGATCAGGCTGCTGTAGAGGGTGCTGTCGATCAGGTGGGCCGGGGCTGCAACCTGCGAACGGGCTTCGCGGTCCGGCAGGTAGCTGCACGGATAGGACGCCGTGGCGTAAAACTGGAGCAGGGAATAGGGCAGATCGGCATCGTCGGGCAAGGCCATGCTTACCACTCCAGATCGAGATCGGCGCGCTGCCAGCGCGGGCCCGGTTGTGCGGCGCCGACGGTCAACGCCGTCAGGCGGGCCAAAAAGTCGGCACGGCTGATTTCCTGGCCGCCGAGGCTGGCCAGGTGATCGGTCTTCATCTGGCAATCGATCATCTCAATTCCCCGGTGCTGCAACTGACGGATCAAATGGGCAAAGGCAATCTTGGACGCATCGGTGCGGCGCGAGAACATCGATTCGCCATAGAACATCCGGCCAATGGCCAGGCCATAGAGCCCGCCCACCAATTCACCGTGCATGTAGGTTTCGACCGAGTGTGCCCAACCGAGTTCAAAGAGGTGCAGATAGGCGGCGCGAATCTCGGCGGAGATCCAGGTGCCGGGCTGACCGGGACGGGGTGTTTGGGCGCAGCCATCGATGACGCCTGCGAAGTGCTGGTCGAAGCGTACCTCGAAGGCGCCTTGACGCAAGGTTTTGCGCAGTGAGCGGGTGAGTCTGAAGGCCGCAGGGACAAGCACCATCCGCGGGTCGGGCGAATACCAGAGCGGATAGCCTTCTTCGAGCGTCCCCCAGGGAAACAGACCTTGGCGGTAAGCGTCGAGCAGGCGCGTCGGGGCGAGGCCCCCCCCGATCGCGAGAAGGCCGCCCAGATCATCGCGAATGCCGGTCAAGGGCGGGAAAGGGTCTTCCGGCTCAAGAAAAGGCAGCATCCGCGCGTTGACCGCTCAGTCTGCGTGGTCGCAGGCGCAGTCGGCGCCGCGTTTGAAGGCGATGACATGGTCGGCATCCAGGCGGATGCCGATTTTTTCGCCGAGGGCATGGTTGTGATGGGAAGGCACCAGCGACAACACTTCGCTGCCGCTCGCCAGGCGCAGGGTGTAGAGGATGTCTGCACCCCGGAACGCCTTGTTCAGGACCTCCGCCTGGACCTCGCTGGCATCGTCATGAACGATGTCATCCGGGCGCAGCAGGATGTCGACCTCGCAGCCGCAGTCGCACTCGGTGCAACTTTCATTGCACTCGACCGGCGTGTCGGAGGTGAGGACGCCCAGTTCCATGCGCACGGCGTTGTCCGGTTCGACGGTGCCGGGAACCAGTACGCCCTGACCGATGAAGTCGGCAACGAAACGGTTGGCGGGGCGGTGATACAGGTTGTAAGGCACGTCCCATTGCTGGATCTTGCCTTCATACATGACGCCGATCTCGTCGGCCATGGCGAAGGCTTCGTTCTGGTCATGGGTGACCAGAATGGCGGTGGAGCCCTCGCGTTTCAGGATGTCGCGTACCTCGACCGAGAGACGCTCGCGCAGACCGACATCGAGGTTGGAAAACGGTTCATCGAGCAAAATCAGCTCAGGACGTGGCGCCAGCGCCCGGGCCAGGGCCACGCGCTGTTGCTGGCCGCCCGAGAGTTCATGCGGAAATTTATCGCCCTGGCCGTGCAGGCCGACCGTGGCCAGCAGTTGGCGGACGCGCAGGCTGGCCTCTTCTTGTGGCAGGTTGCGCAGGCCGAAAGCCACGTTCTGGTCGACCGTCAGATGGGGGAAGAGGGCGTAATCCTGAAATACCATGCCGATGCGGCGTTGTTCGGGCGCGACGCGCTGTCTGGCGGTGCTCACGGCCTGTCCGTGCAGACGGATTTCTCCACCGGCAATTTCCTCAAATCCGGCAATGCAGCGCAGCAAGGTTGTCTTGCCGCAGCCAGAGGGGCCGAGCAGGCAGGCGATGCGGCCGGGTTCGAGGCTGAAATTGACGCCGTCGACGATGGTGTGGCGTCCATAACGCTGGACGACTTCAATGAGTTCAAGTTGAGCCATGGCGCTCGATTATAATTCGCATTCACATCATGCGCGCACATACCCTTTCTCCCCTGTTGCTGGTCTGCATCGCCGTTGCCGTGCTGGCTGCGCTGCCGGTTGCCAGCGTCGGTCTCAACCTCTTTGTCGGTGGCACCAGCGCCACCTGGTCCCATCTTTCACAGACGGTGTTGCCGGAGTACATCCTGAACTCGGCCTTGCTGTGTTTAGGCGTGGGAACCGGAATTGCCCTGATGGGTGTCAGCACGGCGTGGCTGACGGCCATGCACGATTTTCCGGGGCGTCGCTTTTTTGAATGGGCGCTCGTCCTGCCCCTGGCCATGCCGGCGTATGTGCTGGCCTACGTGTATACCGATTTCCTGCAATTCGTCGGGCCGGTGCAGACCTGGCTGCGCGATACCTTTGGCTGGTCTTACGGCGATTACTGGTTTCCGGATGTGCGCACCTTGCCGGGCGCGATGCTGATGTTCATGTGCGTCCTGTATCCCTATGTTTACCTGCTGGCACGTGCCGCTTTTCTGGAGCGTGCGAGCGGCATGCTGGAAGCGGCCCGGACTTTGGGCATGGGCCCCTGGCAGGCCTTTTTCCGGGTTTCTTTGCCGCTGGCGCGTCCGGCCATCGTGGCCGGGGTTGCGCTGGCGCTGATGGAAACCTTGGCGGATTACGGCACCGTGGCTTACTTTGCCGTGAACACCTTCACCACCGGAATTTATCGGGCCTGGTTCTCGCTGGGTGACCGCGTGGCGGCTGCCCAACTGGCGGCGATGCTGCTGGCGTTCGTGTTGTTCCTGCTGATGATAGAGCGGGTTTCCCGCGGGCGGGCACGCTACCACAACACCACCGGCCGCAACCGCCCGATGGCCGGCGCCAGGCTGAATGGCCCGGCCGCACTGGTCGCGCTGTTCGCCTGTCTGTTGCCCCTTCTGATTGGTTTTGTCCTGCCGGCCATTTTGCTGCTCCGCATGGCGTTGACCGAGGGCGATGCGCAGTTTGGCGAACGTTTCCTGATTTTGTCGCGGAACAGCTTCATGTTGGCGGGGATCACCGCAGCGATCGCCGTGCTACTGGCTGTGCTGCTGGCCTACGGGGCGCGTTTGTCCAAACGCCCGCTGGCGCGGGGCCTGAATCGCCTGGTCGGTCTCGGCTATGCCGTACCGGGGGCGGTAATTGCGGTGGGGGTGCTGATCCCGGTGACGCGCCTGGATAACTGGCTGGCAGCGCAGTGGCTGGCATGGTTTGACTACAATCCCGGCCTGATCCTGACCGGGGGCATTGCCGCCCTGGTCTATGCCTACCTGGTGCGCTTTCTGGCGGTGGCGTTGCATACCGTTGAGGACAGTCTGGCCAAAATCACGTCCAATATGGACGATGCTGCGCGCTGTCTGGGCTATCGCCAGGGCGAGACGTTGCGTCGCGTGCACGCACCGATGCTGCGGGGAAGTTTGCTGACGGCAGGTCTGCTGGTTTTCGTGGATGTCATGAAAGAACTGCCTGCCACCCTGGTCATGCGTCCCTTCAATTTTGACACCCTGGCAACGCAGGCCTATACCCTGGCCTCGGATGAACGTCTGGCGGAAGCATCGACGGCGGCTTTGGCCATTGTGGCCGTGGGGCTGCTGCCCCTGATCGCCTTGTCGCGCCAGATTGCGGCTTCCCGGCGGGGCGGCAGCTGAGCGCTGCCGGTCAGCCGGGCCAGATTTATTTCTTGTAAAGACCGGGCTCGAATTCGAGCATGTCCGGGTGGAGCACTTCCGGTGCGGCGGTCGGCTGACGTTCAGGAACGGGGGCGTTGTTGGCCTCGTCATCGTTGAAACGCAGCAAATCCATGGTCAGCATGCGGGTCTCCGTCCCAAAGCTGCTGGCCGGGCGGGCATCCAGATCGAGATCCAGTACATGTTCCGTATCTGAATCAGCGGGTGCTTCCGCAGGAAAATCCACGGCTGGCCTGCGTTCCGGGAGTGCATGTTCCTCGTCACTTTCATTGAACCGCAGCAGGTCCATGGTCAGCATGCGGGTTTCGGTTCCCATGCTGTCCGCAGGGCGAGCGTCCACATCAAGGTCGAGCGGTGTTTCTTCACGCGTCGGGGGGGGGCTGGCGGGCGTTCTGAAACTTTCTTCCGGCAGACTTGGGGCCTCGAAAATCACGGGGGGCGCGTCTAAGGCGTCGACCTGAGCCAGAATGTCCTGATTCAGTGAGAGACCTTCCGGAATGATGGCGCCTTGTTTGATCAGGAGGGCCGCAACGCCATGATGTCGACAGCGGATGGCCAGACGCAATGGCGCACAGGGGCCGTCGCTGCCGGCTGCATTGATGTCCGCGCCTCGCGCGACCAACTCACGAATGATGGCGAGGTTGCCGACAAAGCAGGCTGTCCGCAGCGGCAAGCCACGCTGGCCGTGCATATCCGCTTCTTCAATATCGGCGCCGCGATCCAGTGCTTCAATGACGCCAGAGAGGGAGGCGTTGCGGATGGCGTCGATCAACTTGCTTTGTGTGTATTTGTTTCCGGACATGGTGTTGCAGAAGCGAAAATGGCATATCCCGGGAAGGATATGCCATTGCAGGGGGGTTAGGAAGAGGGCAGCTTATTTATAGCCGGCGCGATCGTAGATGATTTGAGCCTTGGCTTTGTACATGGCGAGGTTTTTGACCGGCAGTTTGTCGGCCTTGAATTTACCCAGCGTATCCAATGCCGGATTGGCCACTTTCACGCTCTCGACCACCGGCCATTCATTGTTGCCATCGGCAAAATAACGTTGCGCATCATCCGAAACCAAGTATTCGAGAAACTTCACGGCGGCAGTTTTATTCGGTGCGTGCTTCAGCATGCCGCCGCCAGAGACGTTGATGTGGGTGCCGGTGGTCTTCTGATTCGGCCAGACGACCCCGATTTTTTCCATGGTTTTCTGGTCTTCCGGCTTGGTCGACCGCATGAGGCGGGCAACATAGTAGGTGTTCGAGATCGTGACACCGCATTCACCCGCCGCGACAGCCTTGATCTGATCCGTGTCACCACCCTTCGGTGCGCGGGCAAAATTGCTCACCATGCCCCGTGCGATCTCTTCCGCCTTGGCTTCCCCCTGATTGGCGATGATCGAGGAGAGCAGCGAGAGGTTGTAGGGGTGGGAGCCTGAACGTGAGCAGAGCTTGCCCTTCAGCTTCGGATTAGCCAGATCGTCATAGTTCTGGACATCGTCTGCTTTCAGACTTGCCTTGTTGAAGACAATGACGCGCGCACGGGTCGAGAAAGAGAACCAGTCATCAGTGCGCAAATGCGCGGGGATACGGGTTTCCAGCACTTTGGAAGTCACTGGTGCAAAAAGACCCAGTTCGTGGGCTTGGGCCAGGCGTGCCGCATCCACGGTCAGGAAAACATCGGCCGGGCTGTTTGCGCCTTCATTCTTGATGCGCTCGAGGAGTTCTTCTTCCTTGCCTTCGATACGATTGATCTTGATCCCGGTCTGCTTCGTGAAATTGGCGTACAGCGCTTCGTCGGTCTGGTAATGACGGGCCGAGTACAGATTCAGTTCGGCCGCTTGGGCGCCCAATGCGGTAAAAGCCAGTGCAGCGATGCTCAGTTTCAGTTTCATGGCGGTCTGTGAACAACGAGTCAGGAATGGTCGGGCAGTGTAGCGAAGAGAATTTCAAATGTAAATGAGAAACGTTATTGAAACGGGGCGAAAAAAATGCGGCAAGGAGCCGCATTTTTTGCCAGGTTGAATCCGTATCAGTTATCGATGATCCGGCGGGCGCCGTTATAGCGATTCATCCAGTAGCTGCTGTCCATGTTCTCGATACGTACTTCTGCACCCGTACGCGGGGCATGCAGGAAATGGTTGTCACCGAGATAAATACCCACATGCGAGAAAGTGCGGCGCATGGTGTTGAAGAACACAAGGTCGCCGGGTTTCAGCTGACTGGTATCGATCTTCTGACCCATCTCGCTCATCTCGCGCGCCGTGCGCGGCAGGGAGGTGCCGATGGTGTCCTTGAAGACCAGGCGGACGAAACCGCTGCAGTCCAGGCCACTGTCTTCGTCATTGCCACCGAAGCGGTAGCGGACGCCGACAAGCTTCAGGCCTTGCAGGATGACATCCTGAGCGACGTTGGTGTAACGTTCGAGGAAGGATTGCTGCGGTTCTTCCTTTCGAACCTGTTCGGCTGCCGCAGAGGCGCCGATGCCGCCGCCAATCAGGGCGGCTGCGAGCAGGAGGGGGGCTAGAACTTTTTGCATAGCCTCCGAATTTATTTCAAAAACGCTTGTTTGTAAACCATTTGCAAGATGTGTTCGCGCTCAAGCGCCATCCAACCACGTTGTTAACTATGTTCATAATTCGTAATTATGAATACAATTCTAATCATAGAGGAGAAGCAAGGATGATGGATTCCTTCAAGGCATTGTTGATCGAAACGACGGATGGCAAGGTGCACAACAGCTTTGTGCAGCTGGATGCATCGCGTCTCGATCCCGGTGAGGTCACGATCCGGGTTGCCTATTCCAGCGTGAACTACAAAGATGCCCTGGCTGCAACCGGGGCCGGCAAGATCATCCGCCGTTTCCCGTGTGTCGGCGGTATCGATCTCTCCGGTACGGTCGTTGAGAGCCGCGATCCGCGCTTCAAGGCCGGCGATCCGGTGATCGCAACCAGCTTTGACATCGGTGTCGCCCACCACGGTGGCTATGCCGAATATGCGCGTGTGCCGGCAGATTGGGTTGTTCCCCTGCCGGACGGTCTTTCCTTGTATGACGCCATGGCGCTGGGGACGGCTGGTTTCACGGCTGCGCTCGGCATCGTGCGCATGGAAGAAAATGGGCTTTCCCCCGAAAAAGGGCCGGTGATCGTCAATGGCGCGACCGGCGGTGTAGGCAGCTTGGCCCTGGATATGCTGGCGCATCGGGGCTACCACGTCGTCGCACTGACCGGGAAAGAGAGTGAGAGCGATTATCTGCGCAGCCTGGGGGCGGCGGAAATCCTGCTGCGTCAGGATCTGGATCTGAGCAAGATCCGTCCGCTGGACAGTGGGCGTTGGGCGGGTGCGGTCGACAATCTGGGGGGCGATATTCTTGCCTGGATTGCCAGCACGATGCTGCAGGGCGGCACCATTGCCAGTATCGGTCTGGCTTCGAGCATGAAGCTCAATACCACGGTGATGCCTTTTATCTTGCGTGGCGTTTCCTTGTTGGGTGTCGACTCCGGCTATATCCGCGAACCCTATCGCACCGGTGTCTGGCAGCGCCTGGCGACAGACCTGCGCCCGCCTCATCTTGAGCGGATGTCGCGCAAGGTGGCTTTCGAGTCGCTCCCCGCGCTGTTTGACGAATACCTGGCCGGCAAGGCCAAGGGGCGCGTGGTTGTGGAGATCGGGGGCGCCTGATGGCTGCCGCACCGCGGGTGTTGGTCGTGGATGGCGCGCGCGCGTTGCGCGCTGCGCTGGATGCCTGTCTGCATGGCGAATTTGACGTTCGCCAGGAGGGGGATGGCGAGGCTGCCTGGCAGGCCTTGGTGCTGGATCAGTCGATCCGGATTGTCGTGGCAGGAACCGACCTGCCGCGCATGGATGGTTTTCAGTTGCTGGAACGTATTCGGGCTTCGAAATTGCGCCGGCTTCGCCAGATGCCGGTGGTGTTTCTGGTGGAGGCCGATGCGGATGAGGTGCGTTCGCGCGCGCAAGCCTTGGGTGTGTCGGATTTTCTGCTGCGCGGTGGCGTAACCCCGGAGATCGTGCTGCGCCTGAAAAATCTGGTCACGCTGGACAGCGTCCGCGAGTCGCTCGAGGGGGCGCGTGCCACAGCGGTTCAGGATACACAGAGCGGGTTGTTTACCCGTAAGTATCTTGAGCTTCAGGCGGCGCAGGCGCTGTCGCAGTCGGCTCGACATGGCATCGAACTGAGTGTGATGGTGCTCGGTTTTGACGGTTTCGAGTCGCTGGTTGAGCGTTTGGGCGAAGAGCAGTCTGCGATGGTGGGCTTGCGTTTCTCTCAATTGCTGAAAGGGAAAATTCGGCAGGAGGACAGCCTGGGGCATTTCGGCACGGGGCAATTCGCCATCGTGTCTCCGGGGACGTCGCTGGCGGCCTGCGCAACCTTTGCCGAGCGCGTGCGTCAGGCGGTCGAAGCGACGCCGATCAAGGCGGGCAACGAACGGGTGGCGGTGACGGTGAGTGTGGGCTTGGCGGGTGTGCCGGGCGACGCTGTGCACTCTGCGGGTAATTTGCTGGATCTGGCGGGGCAGCGCATGGCTGCTGCTCATGCCGCGGGGGGAAATCGGCTGGTAGCGGGAGGGGAGACACGTTCGCCCAAGCCGATGTCCCTTCATCACGCCCTGGAACTGCTGAACGCAGGCCGGGGTGATGCGGTTCGTCCGCATCTGGGCAATCTGGGGCGGCAGTGTCTGCCGCTGCTCAAATTGCTCGACGAGGAGTTCGGGTTGACCCTGCCGCTGGCAGAGGTCGAACGCCGCTTGAAGGAACGGGATATTCCATAACTTACTCGCCCGTTCGGTTTGTATCGTGCAGGAAAACCATCTAGAGGGAAGTTGTATGCCGACTTACAAGGAGTTTCACCAGTATTCCATCGAGAAGCCCAATGAGTTCTGGACCGAACAGGCTCAGCTGATCGACTGGAAAGAACCGTTTACGCAGGTTTGCGATTATTCCAAGCCGCCGTTCGTTAAATGGTTCGTCGGTGGCAAAACCAACCTGTGTTACAACGCGATCGATCGCCACGCCGCCAAGCGTCCGAATGATCGCGCGCTGATCTATGTCTCGACGGAAACCGATGAGGAGAAGGTTTACTCCTTCGCCGAACTGCAGGCCGAAGTCGAGCGCATGGCCGCGATCTACAAGAGCCTGGGTGTCAAGAAAGGCGATCGTGTCCTGATCTATATGCCGATGATCGCGCAGGCGGCATTTGCCATTTTTGCTGCCACCCGCATCGGCGCCATCCACTCCGTCGTTTTCGGCGGCTTTGCCTCCGGTTCTCTGGCGACCCGCATCGACGATGCCAAGCCGACCCTGATCGTGTCCGCCGACGCCGGCATGCGTGGCGGCAAGGCCGTGCCGTACAAGCACCTGCTGGATGAGGCCATCGAACTGGCCGAGCACAAGCCGGCCAAGGTGCTGATGGTAGACCGTGGCCTGGACAAGGGCTTCAACAAGGTTGCCGGCCGCGATGCCGATTACGCCACCCTGCGTGAGCAGTTCATCGATGCCAAGGTCGAGTGCGAATGGCTGGAGTCCTCCGAGCCGTCCTACATCCTGTACACCTCCGGCACCACCGGCAAGCCGAAGGGCGTCCAACGCGACACCGGCGGTTACGCCGTGGCGCTGGCTTCGTCGATGAAGCACATCTACTGCGGCGGCGAGGGTGAAACCTACTTCTCCACCTCCGACATCGGCTGGGTGGTTGGCCACTCCTACATCATCTACGGCCCGCTGATCGCCGGCATGGCCACGATCATGTACGAAGGCACGCCGCTGCGTCCGGATCCGGGTATCTGGTGGCAGATCGTCGAGAAGTACAAGGTCAACGTGATGTTCTCGGCGCCGACCGCCGCCCGCGTCCTGAAGAAGCAGGATCCGGCCTACATGCACAAGTACGATCTGTCGTCCCTGAAGCACATCTTCATGGCCGGCGAGCCGCTGGATCAGCCGACGCACGAGTGGTTCCAGAACGAACTGCAAAAGCCGGTCATCGACAACTACTGGCAGACCGAAACCGGCTGGCCGATGCTGGCTGCGCTGCACGGTGTCGAAAAGACCCCGATCAAGTTCGGTTCGCCGTCCTTCCCGGTCTATGGCTACAACCTCAAGATCTTCCGCGAGGACGGTTCCGAGTGCGGCCCGAACGAGAAGGGCATCGCTGCCGTCGTGCCGCCGCTGCCGCCGGGCTGCCTGTCGACCGTCTGGGGCCAGGACGAGCGTTTTGTCTCGACTTACTTCAGCCTGTTCAAAGAGCCGCTGGTGTACTCCTCGTACGACTGGGCGATCAAGGACGACGAAGGTTACTTCACCATCCTCGGCCGTACCGATGACGTGATCAACGTGGCCGGCCATCGTCTGGGAACGCGCGAAATCGAAGAGGCCATCCAGGCACACAACGCGATTGCCGAAGTCGCCGTGGTGGGGGTGGAAGACAAGCTCAAGGGGCAGATGCCGATGGCTTTCGCCGTCGTCAAGGATGCCTCCAAGGTGGCCACGCCCGAGCTGACCGCTGCCCTCGAGAAGGAAGTCTTCGCGACGGTCGACGGCATTCTCGGTGCGATTGCCCGTCCGGCCCGTGTGCACTTCGTGATTGGTCTGCCGAAGACCCGTTCCGGCAAGATGCTGCGCCGCTCCCTCCAGGCCCTGGCCGAAGGGCGCGATCCGGGCGATCTGACGACCATCGAGGATCCGTCCACGCTGGAAAACATCAAGAATCTGCTCGCCGGTTAAGTCGACCGTCGGACAGTCCGCATCAGCCCGCCGGGGAAACCCAGCGGGTTTTTTTATGTTTGCTCCCGCTTTCCACGGTCGCACACGAAGAAGCTTTTTATCGTGGTCGCTTGTAAAAATCTGGAGACGGGCAGGGTGCTAGAATGTGCTCTTTGCTTGTCTCATCTCGTTTCCGATGATTTACGAAACCGTCGCCGCGATCGATCTGGGTTCCAATAGTTTCCGCCTGCAAGTCGGGCGGGTGGTCGATGATCAGATCTATACGCTGGATTCGATGAAGGAGCCGGTGCGCCTGGCTTCCGGCCTGACTGCGGACAAACGTCTGGATGCCGCGGCCCAACGGCGCGCGCTGGATGCCCTGAGCCGTTTTGGCGAACGCCTGCGCGGCCTGGACCAGGGGGCGGTGCGCGCGGTCGCAACCAATACCTTGCGGGTGGCCAAGAACGCCGTCGAATTTTTGCCCCTGGCCGAAGAGGCGCTGGGTTTTCCGATCGAAATCATTGCCGGACGGGAAGAGGCGCGCCTGATTTATATCGGTGCCTCGCATTCCTTGCCCTCGGCCGCCCACAAGCGGCTGGTGATCGATATCGGGGGTGGCTCGACCGAGTTCATCATCGGCAAGCGGCATGAGCCGCAACTGATGGAATCCCTGTACATGGGATGCGTCAGCTACACGCTGCGTTTCTTCCCGGATCGCCGCATCGACAAGAAGCGCTTGCGTGAGGCCCAGATTGCTGCCGCCAAGGAAATCGAACTGATTGCGGCTGATTACCAGCGGCTGGGCTGGAAGGAGGCCGTCGGTTCCTCGGGGACGGCGCGCGCCATTGCCGACGTGCTCGAGCTGAACAACCTCAATCCCAATGGCGAGAGCGGGATCACCCGTGAAGGTCTGGATCGTCTCTGTGCCTTGCTGGTCAAGGCCGGTTCAGCCGAAGCACTTGATCTGCCCGGCGTGAAGGGTGACCGCCTGCCGGTGTTTCCGGGCGGGGTGGCGATCATGTCGGCGATTTTCGAAGAGTTGGGCATCGAGCGCATGACCTATGCGGATGGTGCGCTGCGCCTCGGCGTGCTCTACGACTTGCTCGGACGTTTCCATCATCACGACATGCGTGATGCCACGGTGCAACAGTTCCGCCGCCGCTATCAGGTGGAAGGCGATCAGATCGAGCGTGTCGAAGCTACCGCACTCTCCGCCCTGGCGCAGCTCACCGAGGGGGCGCCGAGCGAGGCGGATATCCAGTTTTTGTCCTGGGCCTGCCGTGTGCACGAGATCGGGATTTCGGTCGCCCATAACGCGTATCACAAGCACGGCGCGTACATCCTGACCTATGCCGACATGCCGGGTTTTTCGAAGAAGGATCAGGCGCGTCTGGCCATGCTGGTTCTCGGCCATCGTGGCAAATTGGAAAAACTGGGCAACTTGCCCACCACCGACAGTTCGTGGCGACTGATTTTCTGTTTGCGTCTTGCGGTGATTCTGCACCGTACGCGGGATGATCGGCCGCTGCCGGCGTGGCGGGTGCAACCGCTGGGCAACGGTTTTCAACTCGATTTGCCGGCCGAGTGGCTGGCGGAAAATCCCTGGACAGCTGCCGCCTTGGGCGAGGAAGTGCAGGTTTGGAAACAACTGGGTCGGGAGTATGTGCTGAAGACCCGTTCGCTGCGGAAGGCGGGGTGAACTGCACGCCGGCGCTGCGTGTCGACGCCGGGCGGGTCAGCCTGTCCGGCACCTGGACGCTGGCCGGTTTGCAGCCGATTCTGCCGCAGATTCAATCCATGCTGGCGGCGGCACCGCAGGACGGAATCTGGGATTTTTCGGCGGTTGACCGTCTGGATAGTGCGGCCGCCGTGCTTCTGTGGCGCCACTGGGCGATGACCTGGCCAACGGTCCTTGGGCTGACGCCGGCGCAACAGAGCGTGCTGGATCGGGTTGCCGCCCTGTCGCTCGATGCGCCTGTCGCACCGCCCAAGCCGGCCGGGATCACCCTGACCTTGGGGCATCTGGTATTGCGCGGCCTGGCCAATCTGCGCGGGGTGGTCACCCTGTTTGGTCATCTCTTGCTCGACCTCCTGCATCTGGCGCGCCATCCTCAGGAGTTTCCCTGGCGGGAATTCAGCGCCAATGTTTACAAGGCCGGCGCGATGGCCTTGCCGGTCACGGCCCTGGTGGGCTTCCTGATCGGCATCACGATCAGTTATCTGTCGGCGCTGCAGTTGAAAAACTTTGGCGCTGATCTGTTCATCGTCAATATTCTCGGGATTTCCATCCTGCGCGAGTTGGGGCCGGTGCTGGTGGCCGTGCTGGTGGCGGGGCGGTCCGGCTCGGCGATGACCGCCCAGATCGGCGTCATGCGGGTGACCGAGGAAATCGATGCCCTTGCCACGATGGGCATCTCGCGCCATCTGCGTCTGGTTTTGCCCAAAATTCTCGGGTTGACCGTCGCCATGCCCCTGCTGGTGCTGTGGACGTCCTGCATTGCGCTCTTCGGCGGCATGGTCGCCGCCTTGCTGCAACTGGATCTCTCTTTGGTGTATTTCCTTGAAAATCTGCCGCGTGCGGTGCCGGTGGCCAATTTGATGATCGGCTTGGGCAAGGGCGTGGTGTTCGGTTTTGTCATTGCCTTGATCGCCTGCCATTTCGGCTTGCGCGTCATCCCGAATACGGAAAGCCTGTCCGCCAACACGACGCGCGCGGTGGTCAGTGCGATTACCCTGGTCATCCTGGTCGATGCGGTGTTTGCCGTGTTGACCCGCCATATCGGGCTGCCGCAGCTATGAGCGGCCCGGTGGTCGAATTGCAGGGGATTGAGACCGTGCTGGGCGGGCGGGTGGTGCATCGCAACCTGGACTTGCAGGTGATGCCAGGG
This sequence comes from Dechloromonas sp. ZS-1, assembly GCF_039649255.1. Taxonomy (NCBI): domain Bacteria; kingdom Pseudomonadati; phylum Pseudomonadota; class Betaproteobacteria; order Rhodocyclales; family Azonexaceae; genus Dechloromonas; species Dechloromonas sp. ZS-1. Next base: position 128,354 of record NZ_JBDIYD010000008.1, read on the forward strand.
CAAATTCTTGGCCTCTTGGGCGGGTCCGGTAGCGGCAAGACCACCTTGCTGCGCGAAATGCTGGGCTTGCAGCGGCCCAGTGCGGGAACAGTACGCTTGTTCGGCACCGACCTGCAGACGCCGGATTTGGGTGTGCAGCGCGCTCTGCGCCGGCGCTTGGGGATGCTGTTCCAGCACGGTGCGCTGTTTTCCGCCTTGTCCGTATTCGACAATATTGCGTTTCCGTTGCGTGAGTTGAAATGCCTGGACGAGGACTGGATTCGCCGACTGGTGCTGCTGAAACTCGACATGGTGGAACTGACGGCGGCGCACGCCCGCCTGATGCCCGCTGAACTCTCCGGCGGGATGGTCAAGCGGGTGGCCTTGGCGCGCGCGCTGGCGCTGGAGCCGGAGTTGTTGTTGCTCGATGAGCCGACCGCCGGCCTGGACCCGGACCGCAGTCAGAATTTCGTCGATCTCGTCGCCTCGCTGCAACACGCCTTGGGCTTGACGGTGGTGATGGTGACCCATGATCTGGCCACCTTGTCGGGGCTGGCAAGCCATGTCGCCGTGCTGGCGGAGGGGCATATTGTCGCCTGCGGGCCGCGCGAGCAGGTCATGGCGGCCGATCATCCTTTTGTGACGGGCTTTTTTGCCGCCGACCGTCGGAAACTGCTTTAATCACGCCATGGAAAACAAGTCACACGCCTTCATTGCCGGGATGTTTGTCCTGCTCCTCGGGATCGCTGCCCTGGGGGCGGTGTTCTGGCTCGGAGGAATTCGTGACAACACCAACGATTACATCGTTGTCACCAAGCAGAATATCGGCGGCCTGAATCCGCAAGCGCAGGTGCGTTACCGGGGAATCCGCGTTGGCAAGGTCAGCGACATCCGGATCGATCCGGAGGATTACACCAACATCCTGATCACCATTTCGATCAGTGACGACATTCCGCTGACCACGGGCACGGTGGCCAAGCTCAACTATCAGGGTGTGACCGGTCTGGCGCACATTCTTCTGTTCGAGACGGGCAAGGAGGCCACGCCGCTGACGCCCAACGATGCCCAGCCGCCGAGGATTGCCATGCTGCCCTCGATGTTGGAAGAATTGAGCGAAACCGGCATCGCCACCTTGCGCCAGGCCCGGCAGCTGATGATCAGCGCCAACGACATGCTGGGAGAGGAAAATCGCCGGCATTTGAACCAGACGCTCGGCAACATGGCCCGGACTTCCGGTCAGCTCGAGCCCGTGTTGGCCCAGTTGCAAGGCACGCTGGGGCAGGTTCGGAAACTGCTCGATGACGGAAATATCGACCGGATTTCACGGTCGACCGCAGAGATTGCGCCTTTGTTGACCGAGACACGCCAGTTACTCGTGAAAATGCAAGGTGTCACCGACAAGCTGGACGCGACGCTCGGGGAACCGGGGGGCAGTGGTGCGGCAGCGCTCATGCCGCGCCTGAACGATCTGGCCTCGGAAGCCAGCGTGACCTCCCGTCAATTGGGCCGCTTGCTGCGCATGCTCGAAGAGTCGCCGCAGGGGCTCGTGTTCGGCATGCCGGCCTTGCCGCCGGGGCCGGGTGAGCCCGGGTTTTCTGCACAGGAAGGAAAGTGATGCGTAGAGGCTGGATGGGTGTCATGGGGCTCGTCGCCCTGTTGTTGGCCGGGTGTGTGACGCCGGGCAAGCGCGGTGGCGATGTGACGCAGGCGGTGTACGACCTGGAGAGCAGCGGGCGTAAACCGGCCATGGTGCGCACTCAGCCGCTGGCGCTCGAAGTCCGCGCGCCTGCCTGGTTTGATGGCCTCGGCATTGACTACCGGCTGGCTTACGCCGATTCGGCACGCCTGCGCGAGTATGCGCTGGCGCGCTGGGCGGGGCCGCCGGCGCAGATGATCCAGTGGCGTTTGATGCGCGATTTGGGGGCCTCCGCGCATGGTCAGGTGCGGGCAGCCTGCCTGATGCGTCTTGAACTGGAAGAGTTTTCCCAGGTTTTTGACAGCACGACGCAAAGCCGTGGGGTATTGCGTGCCCGCGTCCAGTGGCTGGATCGGCAACGCAATGTGCTGGATGAATGGGGGCTGGACGTCAGCGTACCAGCGCCGACACCGGATGTGGCGGGGGGCGTTTTTGCCCTGCGGGCGGCGGTCGACCGTCTGGCGGAGCAGATTTCCCAACGGGAGCAGGCATCGCTTGCCGCTCGCCGTTTGTCTGCCTGTCAGGGTTAATTGGCGACGATGTGTTCCGCGATGCGTTGCTTGAGATCGGCCAGATTGTTGTCGAAGGGTTCGTAGTGCATCAGCGACAGGCCGAAGACGCAGGCGTACAAGAGCAGGCTCCGGCTTTTTGCTTCGGCATCCGATAAGCCGGCTGCGACAAAGAGGCGACGGGTGCACTCCAGTCGATACAGGTCGACCGATTCGACAATCGCTGCCGCTTGCGTATCGTGGCGCGCCCAATCCCGCACCGCGAGTTCGATCGAAATGCCTTTCCGGTTCCGGCTGGCGCCGTAGACTTCGATGGCGTGGTGCAGTTGTGCGCGTTCATTGCCCGGCGCGACACTGGTCATTTTTTCAATGTCGCGGATCCGACCTGTTTTCCAGTGTTCCAGCACGGCATCGATGAGATCTTGACGGTCGCGGAAATGCCAGTAGAAACTGCCCTTGGTCACCCCGCAGCGCTTGGCCAGCACCTCGACGCGCAAGCCGGCAATGCCTTCCTCGGAAAGTACGTCGACGGCCATTTCCACCCAGTCCTGGCGATCCAGTTGGGTGCGGGTGGCAGGCGCGCGACGACGCGATGTGCGGGCTTGGGGCTTGACAGGTTGATTTTCCATACGCTACCGTATGCTTTCCATACGACACAGTATGGTCATTGTGCGGATTGACCGGCCATCTGTCAAACAGGGCCTGAAGAAACATAACTTGCCGAAGGATAAAGGAGAGCTCAGTGAAGATTCTCGTTCCCGTGAAACGGGTAGTGGATTACAACGTAAAGGTTCGCGTGAAGGCGGACGGGACGGGCGTC
>NZ_JBDIYD010000009.1:0-125600 GCF_039649255.1 Dechloromonas sp. ZS-1
CTTCTTCATGTCCAATCTCCTTGTCGTGATGGATTGGACTCTAAAGTCAGGCGCTACTCAATTCCGGGGGGACGTCGCAAGTGTCCGGTTTGTGAAGGCCACTCGACCTATTACGATATGTCTACCTATCGAACAGGTGCTGATTGGGAGGGGCCAAGGTCGGTTGATGTTTGCGTTAACTGCCACGGCGCTGGTTTCATCGACAACCCCGAGCGAGAGATAGTCAATCAGGCCGAGGCCGCCATTTCTTCAATTGTTGGTAAATGAGATGATTGTTTTCATGCTGACATCCCGTTGCTAAAAAATAGCTTGAGGTCGATAGCGGCGGAAATTTTGGCCCCTTCAGCAACTGTCTAGCAATTTGGCATACAGTATTGCTTACCTCTGGCGGCTGTATAAAAATACAGTATTAAACGGAGGCCGCCATGATTCGTATCGTCTGCCCATTCTGTCACTCCCCGCTGAACGCCACCGATCTGGAAACGGCAACGCTCGGTGATCACGTGTGCTTGGTTTGCCCCGAGTGCGAGCACGTCCTATTGATGGATGATACTCACGCTGAAACTGAAGTGCCGGTGTCTGCCGAGGCGGTTGAAGCTCATGCTTGAGGCTGCCAATTCTGGCTTTGACTGGTTGCCTGCCCTCGACCCGCCACGTGTATTTATCCCGCTCGGTGCGGCCAAGGTCTCGGCAGGGTTTCCCAGCCCGGCTGCAGACTACGAAGACAAGCGGCTCGACATCAACGAGTACCTGATTCGCAACCCAGTCAGCACCTTCTTCTTCCCGGTGCAGGGCGACTCGATGCAAGGCGCGGAGATTTTCGACGGCGATATTCTGGTCGTGGATCGCAGCATCAAAGCGATGCACGGTCACATCGTCATTGCCTTTGTCGATGGCGAACGCCTGGTGAAGCGTTTGCATCACCGTGATGGCTGTGTCGCACTGGTTGCTGAAAACCCGGCCTATCCGACCATCGACATACGCGGTGACATGGAATTGGTCATCTGGGGTGTGGTGATCGCCAAGTTTAAGCGCCTGGGGTAGCGATGCCGGTATTCGCCTTGGTCGATTGCAACAACTTCTACGCCAGTTGCGAAAAGCTGTTCGACCCCAAGCTGGCCTCGAAGCCGGTGGTGGTGCTGTCGAATAACGATGGCTGTGTGGTGGCGCGGAGTGTCGAAGTCAAAGCTTTGGGCATTCCGATGGGCGTTCCCTGGTTCAAAATCCAGAAGGAAGCCAAACAGTACGGCATCGTTGCCTTCTCCTCGAATTACGCCCTGTACGCCGACATGAGCAATCGTGTCGTCGAAGTGCTCGGTCAGTTCACCCCAAACTTGGAGGTATATACCTTCCCCCTGAAGTCGTCTTGATACGTGGTAGTTCTGATCTTGGTATGACAGGAAATTCGCTGGGTGTATGTTTGGCGTCCGCAAAAGCGGTGGCAAAATTCACCGGCAATAAATTCCGATATGCAAAAACCGCGGTTGTTATTCGTTAGTTACGAGATCTGTTGCATATGGCCTGATATTTGCTTTTGTATATGTCACGCACGTAAGAATATATTTGTCATGCCTTCTATCATCAACACTAATCTGTACTCCATGACAGCGCAACGTAATCTGAATGGGACTGGCTCTACGATCGAGGTTTCATTGCAGAGACTATCGTCGGGTTTAAGGGTGAATAGTGCTAAAGATGATGCTGCTGGCCTCGCAATAGCGACTCGGATAGAAGCCCAGGAGCGAGGCATGGGGGTCGCTTTGAAAAATGTGAACGATGCTGTTTCAGCGACACAAGTCGCGGATGGATCGTTGCACAACCTAACGACCTGGTTTCAACGAATAAGGGAACTGGCTGTTCAATCAGCCAATGGCACGTATAAAGACAGCGACCGGCAGGCCATGCAGATCGAAGTAGATCAATTGGCAAGTGAATATGTGCGCACCGTCAATGGCACGCATTTTAATAACCTGAAGTTGATTGATGGTTCGTACACGAACCAGCATATTCAAATTGGTGCGAACAATCCGGACTCCTTTTCTCTGTCGATCGGCTCCGCAAAACTCGAAGACGTTACCAATATCGGCTTGTCGGTCGGAACGAGTACCCCGGTCATTGCACTCACTACCCCTCAAGTTCTGGTCGGCCCCGATTACAACAGTGCTGCAGGCACTGGAAGAGCGCAAAAACTAACGATAACCGATCCAACTGGAACACCTTGGACCTACAATGAAACACCCGGTGAATCAGCTAGGTGGCTGGCAGATGAAATTAATAACGATCTCTTCTGGGGAGGGAATGGGGTCGTGGCAACGGCGACTAATTCGACCGTCGTCGATTTTAGAAATTCAACCGGGATGGATGATGGTGTCACCGTTTCATTCAAAATATCCGGGCTGGGCTATGAGCCCGACAAAAATATCAGTTTCGTTCGAGATACAAGTGCCTTTCCAACAATTGAGGCCGATTTCGCAAATGCCATCAACTCTGCCGGGTTCAGTTATCTGACCGCAAATGCAGGCGGCGGCGGGGTAACATTAACAAATAGCTTGGGCGAAAATATCGGGCTGGAAAATTTTTCGGTGACCGGTGCTGCCAGTTTTATGACCAACCCGACAATTACGCTCGGCATCAGCAACACCAGCATTGCGCCCGTACCCTCAACGCTCAAGTTGTCCCTGGCAGGAACCAGTGGAATCGGTGACCAGCTGAATTTCGCAGTAAATTTTTACACCAACGGCCAATCCGGACCTTCCCCAAAATATTTCAATATTCCCCTGGCTGCGGGGGGCACGCCTGCGGCTAATGCAATGGCTGTTGCTGCCGCCATCAATGATCCGGTTTCTGGTTATGGTCCGGGTGTTGCAACGGTTTCTGGTTCCGATGTGTTGATTACCTCCCCGCCCGACATGTCTGCTGCCGTCATAAATCAACCAGGAACCACTTTTGCCAACGGTAGTTTTTCTTTAAGTGCAACTCGGGTGAATAGCGTGATCTATAGTGGCCCAAATCCAGTCCTCTTTAGTGCCGGTGGTTTTGAGTCTATGCATTCCACCGGGATAAATGAGATCTCTTTTGATTTAACCTCTGCTGATAACGCAGGGGTTCCACAAAGAATCACCATCCCGTTGGGGGTGGCCAGCGTATACAACCCTGGGCAGATTGCTGGGCAAATTGCTCAAGGATTGAATAACAGTTTGGGAGGTGCCTGGAATGCGACCAACTCGGGCTCGTCGGTAACCCTTTCTTATAATGGCAACACCAATATTTCGTTTTCAAATGGGGCCCAGAATGTTTTGGGAGTCATTGGAGATGGCCTGGGGACGGGTTTTACCGTATCGACCCAGCAAGGGACGAATGTTTCAGGAAACGGGATTTTTTCGATGACTTCGTCTGATATCGAAACTTTTTCCCCAAATATCACTACACCACCTTCGTCGATCATTTTTGGCGGAAAAACGCTCACGGCAGGCACGGAAAACGACAGTGCTATCGCTATTGGTGAGCTTTCTCTGCAATTGCCGAGCGGGTTTGTTATTTCATCTGATTTTGTCAAAGTGGCTGGTCTGATTGATGTCAGTACTGCGGAGGCGGCTATGGAAACAATTAGTATCGCTGATGCCGCATTGGATAAAATCAGCATGATCCGAGCGGGCGTGGGGGCTGCGCAAAGCCGCTTCGATGGTATTGTGTCAAATTTGCAGATCGCGAGGGAAAGCGCCTCGAGCACTAGATCGCGCATACTTGATGCTGACTATGCCGCCGAAACTGCACAACATGTCCGCACTCAAATGCTGCGCCAAGCAGGAGCCGCAATACTGGCCCAAGCCAATGCGCAACCACAAAATGTGTTGGAGCTATTGACCCAACAGTTCAGATAACGATTGATCGGCATGTTCCCGCCCGGCTTGCTCTGCTAGTTGCTGAACCGCGTTGGCTTTCAGCGTAGCTTGTGCAGATTTTGCAGATAAAAACCGTGCTGGCCGACCGCTGGCTGGCGACCAAGCCAGGATGGCGATCATGTCGCTGAGGTCTTCTTTCAGCTTGGTTAGCCGTGAATCTGCGCTGTCTGCATCCTGAACCAGAAAGAACTGGTGAGCGGCATCGAGGTTGGCGAGGAAGTTCGGTGCAGCTTCGACCTTGGCGTTTAGGGGTAACGCCATTAAGACAACGCCTTCATCAGGTCAGCGTTCGATACGCGATGCCCGGCCAAAACCTCACGGAGACCGGCTTCCGCTTCGGTCAGCAACACCAAGCTGGCGTGTTCTTCTTCCAGCCGATGGTAGTAGTCGAGTTTCTTCGCATCGACCAATGCGACGTAAGCCGCCCCGTTCTTGGTCAGCAGCTTTTCAGCGCCGGACACCACATCATCAGCCAACTCGGTCAGTCGAGCACGTGCCTCGCTGATCGGCACAACATCTTGGGCGGTGAAGCTCATTGCTAAATCCTTTAACAAATACGTTAACATTCAGTGTGGCAGACAGTACTGTGTTGCGCTTGTTGGAGTTGTTGCATGATTTTCAACCGTTGAGTGCAACTGAGCTAGGAAATCATTAGCCCATCAGGTCAGATATGTCCGAGGTTAAATTGGAATCGGCATTGTCGACATGGGCCATCATGGCATTGAATAGAGCACGGTTGGAGCGGTACTTGATGCCATCACGAAGTAACTGACGAGCTTCCAAAAAATAATCGTTGATATGTTGTTGCCCAACAGGAAGAGCTATGTCGATACCAGTATTTTTCTTGATTTTGTTTCTAATACGTTTATACCCACGTTGGTCATAAATGCTGGAAATTGAAACGCCTGCAGAATGAGCCGCAATAACAGCCTTGTCAGCGTTACTCATTTTTCCTTTTGACTTTGAATGATTAGGCAGTGAGTTCATTCCGTTAATGCCTGATAACAAGGTTTTGATTCGTTGTTTCAACAGGGCCTTGGCGTACTTTTTCTTCCACGCCAACGGGTTGTTTAGTTTCAAATCCGGGTTTCTGGTCGAATTGGTTTCTTTAAGGTATTTATTACGTAAAGTAAGTTCAATGCGCACCAATTGATTGCTGATGCTCTCGATTTCTTTGCCGTATAGAACATCAGCTAAACCACCCTTGGCTTTAATATCCCGGCCCTTCATGTAACTCTTAAAAGTCCGGCGCTTAGAACTTTGAGCAACATACAATGTTTCATGATAACCGTAGTGTGAATAATCTCGCTGTTTGAATGCCCAGTGTTTCTTGATTTGCTCTTGCAGGAATATCGCAGAGTCTTCACTTTTTGCATCACAGTGAACGGCATAATCAAGTCTAAACAAGACAAATTCACCTTGTTCAACAGCGTCAACTTCCTCTTGGCTAGGGCAAATTCCAATAGCCTTACATACCCTCTGAAATGTCTGGGAACACAAATAAAACAAGTCAGAAGTACCGATAACATTCTGCCCTGTTAGCCACTTGATATATGAGCCATCAATAGTCAACGTTGTGCCATCACCAGAAGACCTGACAGTGAGGCTGGCATTCCCAATGCTGTTGAATACTTGGCTACTAGTCATCGTAGGTTTGTCATTATCGTAGGGTAGTGGCTTTCCCAAAGCTTGATGCGAGACCTTAAATTTCGCTTTAACATTATCGAATGTCGACGATGCAAACACACCATTGATATACAAACCACTAAGGCACGTTTTCTGTTTATTATTCATGGCTGACTATTGAATTGTTGATTGGCAAGTAATTGTAGCAACGGTAAGTATTACAGTGTTTGCTTGGTTGTTATTCAAGTTTGTTGTGGGTCACAGTATGGCATCTAGAATTATATGGTATGTGGATTGTGTTTAGGGGTGGGGTTGTATGCCCGCTAAAATACAGTGTGCTTGCTAACGCAGTGTTTATCTTTTTTTACGGCATAATCGCAACTCTCTTCATAAGGACAAATTGTCATGGATTTTTCTGCTATCACTACGGCAGATCTCAAAGCTCTACTTGAACGTATTCCGGCAGAGCTCAAGCGCCGGGAAAGAGAGGACAAGGCGAAGGCCCGTAAAGAGATTGAGGCAATTGCAGCAGCACATGGTTTTTCGCTTGATGATCTGCTTGGCGGCGTGTCGGAGCCCAAGGTGAAAAAGGCTGTAGCCGTTAAGTATCGCGACCCGGAAAATGCCGACCTCGCGTGGACTGGCCGTGGTCGTCAGCCAAAGTGGGTGGCTGACTTCATTACGTCAGGTGGGACTCTCGACCAGCTTCTGGTTTGAACGAAGCACAGCGGACTTCGTTGGTGCTCTGAGTATTGTCATCGTCGGTAAGTCAGTGGCCGATGATGAGCGTCTTCGTACAATGGCGCGTCAGGGATTTACCGCGGTCGTGCGGTTGTTGCACGAGTTGCTTGTGTTGCAATAGTTGTAGTGAATGTGTGCAACAACTCGTTAGTTTCAACCGGGCCTGCGCAGGTGGGGGTATCGAGCGCCGAGCACATCTGCAGTCGATAATTGCTAGGAAACAAAAAGCCCTGATCTCATCAGGGCTTGAGGTTTGGTTTCGTTAAGCTTGTGTCCAATCGTCGGGTGGTTCATCCATCGGGTCAGGACATGCAAAAAACTTCAGTTGGTGGTCGATGAATTTAGGGTCCGGCAGGATATGAGGTGTTGGCACAAATATCTGCTTTTCATGGCGCCATACGGAGTGCCGACTAATACAGAGTAACTTGCCTACATCATCAGGCCCCATAACCATGACGTTTCTGGCAAGCCAAGCCAAGCGGTTTTCGAGCTTTTCATGGATAAATGATTCAGTTGTCAGCTTGGTGTCACCGCCAATGCCCCAAATCGTCGACATCTGGACGTTGCCAATTGCAAGCCCACTGAGCCATTGGCGGTTGAGGGAGTCAACCGAGAATGAGGTGACTGCTCCCACATACGGCTCGCAGCGGCTCAACAAAATGTACTCATCCGCAAGCTCAGTGCATCCGATTGCATCCGGTGCTAGATCGCTTTGAAGAAATACGATGAAGCAAATATTCTTTTCACGTGCGTGTGTCTGAAGCTTGATAAAGTTCTCGACTTGGCTAGGTTGGAATGTCGAACGAATCTGCTGCTGCATGGTGCATACGGTTTCCCCGCGTGGCTTTCCAGTCTTGAGAGTCACATACAACATACCCTCCGAGCTGAAAACGTCGAATTGATTCTTGCCCAAAAGGACCACATTAGGCTGCTCGCCCTCCTTACTCGAAAAGTGGTTGCGATATAAGTCAGTGGCTTGTGTCAGTTGGTTTTTACTGACGGACAGGAACGGAATCAGTCGCTGAGATTTTTCAAACCCAAGCGTATACGCTGAGAGTCCAGCAAACACTGCCTGTTCAAGTGCGCGACGGATGTAAATCAATGGAAGATTGCTAGGCACCTGAACGATATGAAGGCCAGGGGTTGCGGGAATTGCCGCCTCAGACATCCCTGTCAATTGATTGTTTTTCTCTTTCAATACATTAGTTTGGTTGGCCATTAATTTTCCTCCCCGTTCAATAGGCGAACCACATCTTTAGCCGGCCACGCCAAACGCCGGTTCGGAAGCTTCAGTGGGATAATGCTGCAGTAATTTCCTGAGCGGCAAAGCCCTGACCTAACCGTTTCTGGCTTAACATGAAGGATCTCGGCAAATTGCTCGGTCGTGAGGTGGCTGAGTACCTCTAAGCGGCGCAGTAATTTCTCTAGGAGTCCAGGTTGCAAAGCGGATTCCTTTGGTGCCAGGTTTCTTGCTGCTGGGGTAGGTGAAGAAAGGTGAGTCTGCTCCGTTTGACCAATATCTGTTTCGTCTTGCATAGAAAATGCTCCAGGCTCCCCTCTGCCAAAGTTTGAAAGTTGCAGCAAATTGCCGCATAGCTTGGGTGAAGTGGAGTTGTGATGGAGCAAGAAGGCTCGAATCGAACACTGCCGTAGCAAAGCCACAAGCAGGCCCGACAGCAATTGCTGTCGGCAATACAACTGACACTTCGTTGCATTTGTTCGGCCCAAGCGTTTTAGCCCTAGGGGTGGGGCCCGCTTAGTCTTTCGAGCAAAAGAAAATGGCGCTAAGCAAAAAGCGCACAAACCAGAGATTTTCAATGTTGAACTGCACTGATCTGTGCTGCAAATTCTAATTGGTTGCGTTTTTTATGCAAGCCATTGATTAGAATTAATAGTTTGGTCAACTGGATGTGTCAACTGGCACTTTGTTATTTGGGAATGTCGACACAAATTTCAAACCAGCTTCTTCGAGCATCCATGCTTCGATCTTTGTATGCCACATTCGTAGGAGGTCGATGGGGCGCTGTCGATAATGCTTTTCGGCTAGGGCGCTAGGTTTGTGCCCCATGATCTGGGCGCTAATTCCAACTGGACATTCCACCCACTCGGCAAGGGTGCCAAAACTTCGGCGGAGACCATGCAGCGTTAGATCGGGAAGTCCAGCCTCGGCGAGAGCTCGGTTATGGGCGATGCGTGGCTCGACAATTCTGCCTGTCGCTGATGTCTTGCTGCTGAATACCCATTCTGACGGTTTCCAGTTTTCAACATCGTTCTTGATACGCTTACCGTGAAGGATGCGCTCGGCAGGAGGTGGGGTCTGATTGATTCGTTTTAGATCCCGCAGCAGGCTTTCAAAGTAGGGGGTTAAGGGTATGGTACGTTCGCCCTCGACCTTGTCTCTAATTGTTAACGATTTCCATTTCAAATCTACGTTTTCCCAGCGTAAAGTTGCAAGCTCTTCCCTGCGAGCGCCTGTTATGAGCAGTCCCTGTAGGTATGCAGATACAATCGGTGACGATAACTTTTTGACTGCAGCAAACCAGGCGTTGAGTTGTTCCCTTTGCAGGCAATCGGTCTTAACTCGATTTTTTGGCAATTTGATTCGGGAAACTTTTCGACTACAGGCATCGTGTGCAACAATGCCCTGATAGTCAGGTTGCTCGACAGCCCAGTTTAGAAAGGCCCGAAGCTTGCGAAAGGCAATGGCCGAGTAGGTTGGGCGTTTTGTTACCTCCCTGTCCAACCAGGCTTTTACTTTTTCAGAGTTAACCTCACTCAATCGAAGTGACAAAAATTCTGCCAGGGGGCCAGGAGGCTTGCTTGTCTCCGAAGTTGCTTTCAGATGGTCTGTGAAATGACGCGCACTCCACTTCGCTCGATTTGCAGTGAGGTAGGTCTGCCAGGCGATGCCAAAGGTTGTTTCTTCGCGCAACGAGCACTCCCGCTCATCGATGATTTTGGCAAGACGAGCCGCCTTCTCTTTCCTGGGGTCGAGACCGTTATCAATTTGCTTTTGAACGGTTCGAGCTTCTTCCCTTGCTTCGTCGATGCCCCAGTCGCGTACATCGCCAATGCTTATGCGAACAGATCTGCCTGCAATTCGCCCTTGAAAGAAGAAAGTCTTTTTTCCGCTGGGCGTGGCTCTGACCGCAAGGCCAGACACATCACTATCCCATAGAAACACCTGAGACTCTTCATCTGGGCAGGAGAGATCACGAATCCGGCCTGCTGTTAGTTTGATTCTGCTCATTGGCTTTGTAACTTGTAAGCAATCTGTAAGCAGAATTTAGAATGCGGATCGATATAAGTCAATTGAGTTGCAAAGGTGGTTAGTGTGATGAAGACTAAAATTGTATTGATTTAAAAGGAAAAATTTTTAATCTTCCATTCGGGTCAATTTTGATCAATAATTCGTTCCGTTAAACTTTTGCTTTCTTCTAAGCAGCAGGTCGGGGGTTCGAGTCCCTCCGGGCGCGCCATAAAATCAATAACTTACGTTGTTGTTTTACAGCCGATCTCTTCTGAATTTTATTCGTGTACTCTATGTGTACTCGAGCTCGAGCTATCAAGATCGATCTCTTGCAATGCTGATATCCAGGCTTATGGTTTGAACTATCGGTGGAAACGGATGATTCGGTAGGGGTGCTTCTCATTGGTGTAGGTGAGCAGCATTGGTTTGTTGAATGACAATCCCGGTGCATGTTTGGTCGATGTAGTATTCGAGAGCTGCTTGCGTCCCGTGCGGCCAGACAGTTTTGCGATCACCGAGCGACACCTGAGTCTCCTGAGCTTGCTGATTTGCTCCGGGGGCATGTTGATCCGTGGTGCTCTTTCCAACTTCTGCTGCGACCTAGTGAGCTTTGGCTGTAGTCGACTTCCCAATCAACTCACGCAAGCGACGCAGTTCTGTCGCCACCTGGGCAGGACAAAGTCGTCGTGGTTTGAGAATGCGCTTTCAGCGCCCATCTCCCCCAAGTCTGGTGAAGTTACCGGATTATTCACACACTCCCCCTTCAGAAAAACTACTGCCATCTATCACCCGTTACTCACCCTTACTTGGGGTATCTCCGGCGTCTCTATTACCGCCAGCACCGAGCATCACCCAACCAAGCACGCTACCATCGGTAAGCCGCTGCGTGGCTACACGAATGGGTAAACAAGGATTGAGAATTCGGGAAATACAACGATAAAACCTGCTTCGCTGAGAGAGAGATGACGTCAGGCGCAAGAAGCACTTATAACCCCCTTCAGAGCACCTCCAGACGCGCTGCAGCACCCCCGATGCGTCGGCGACTAGGACAGGCACCGAACATACCAACAAACTCCCTCACAAGCCCTAGAATGAGGCGTGAACCTCCCGAGCATCTACAAGGCATCATAGCGCTGCAATTAAGCTTTTCTCTGTGACGCACTTGGTCGCGAGCCCCCCCTTGATTTGCCTACCAGAACAATTGCGAAATCAATTCAAGCCGGGGCGATGTGGCGGTGGTCGTACATCAGCGCATTGCCGCAGCAGCCATCGACGCGCATGCGCGGATGGAGGCTTGCTTGGACGAGGTGCTTGATCTCGAGGGCTGGGATCGGGTGACGTTGCGCATGCCGGAAGGTTTGCGGCGCTTGCGCATGGATGTGCTGGAAAACGATCTGCCCTGAGTGCTGAGCGCCAGGTGTTCAGAAAAAGGGCCGGTTGAACCGGCCCTTTTTGCTTACAGCTCGATGAATTCCTGCGTGTGGCCGCGCGGTGCGCTGGCGGCCACCGGCGGTGCTTCGCTGGGCAGGAAGAGCTGAAATTTGACCAGCGTCTTCTTGAGCCGGTTGGCGGTCTTGAGCAGGTCCTTGGAGAGCTGGGTGGCTTGCTGGGCGACGCTGGCGTTCTGCTCGACCATGGCGGCCACATTGACCATGCTGCTGGCGACGGACTGGCCGGCCACGGACTGTTGCTGGGCCGCACTGGCAATGTGCTGCGCCATCCCGTTGACCGCCTGGCTGGAGGCCGTCAGCTGACTTAATTCCTGGGCGCCTGCCTGCATCAAGGCATCGCCCCGGGTGACTTCGCTGACGGCCTGATGCATCGCTTGCACGGCCTGTTCGGAAATCGACTGGATTTCGTTGATCACATTGGTGATGTCGCGCGTGCTGTTGGCCGTGTGTTCCGAGAGTTTGCGGACTTCGTCGGCAACCACGGCAAAGCCGCGTCCGGCCCCACCGGCGCGCGCCGCTTCAATGGCGGCATTGAGGGCGAGCAGGTTGGTCTGGTCGGCAATCTCGCGGATCGCTTTGGTCACGTCGCCAATCCGGCGGATGCTGCTGCCCAGACGACCGATGATCTCGCTGGAGTTATTCACCGTGCTGATCACCTGCTCATTGGCGCGCAGGCTGCTGGCAATGGTCGTGCCGCAGGAGGACACCAGTTGCTCGGCGGATTGGGCATATTCGGCTGTTTGCTGCGCGCTGCCGGCCACTTCGGCCACGGCCTGGCTGAACTCCTCCGTGGTGGCGGCCACGCTTTCGACTTCGCGTTGCTGGGTGTCCGACTGCATGGTCACCATGAACATCTGGGCATCCAGGTCTGCACTCGACTGCAGCAGCATCTTGGACGAGGTGTTGATGTTGTCGAGCATCACCTTGAGATTGGTCTGCATGACGGCGAGCGAGCACATCAGGGTGCCGATTTCGTCCTGTCGGTGGATGTCGACCGTATCCGTCAGCACCCCTTCGGAAATGCGGCGGAAATGATCGGTGACGGTTTGCAGGGGGCGCGTGATGCTGCGGATGATCCACCAGGCCATGCCGCCAACCAGCAGCAGGCAGAGCAGGCTGACGCCCAGCAGTTGCTGGCGCGTTTGTGCGAAATGGGTCTGTGCCGCCTGTTTGGCGGCATCCTTTTCGGCCAGGATGGTGGTGTTCAGCGTCTTCGCCTGCTTCTTGGCAGCCTCGTAAAGCGGGAAAAGGGTGCTTTCCGTGAGTTCCGCCGCCTGCCCGAATTGCCCCGCCTGCAAGGCGGCCTTGATCGGGGTCAGGCCCTGGTCGATGTAGCGATCGCCGGTCTGGACGAGTGCGTCAAAGGTCGCCTTGTCGGTATCGGAGAAATGGCGTTCGCCAATCGATTTGCGTAGCTTGCGCAGGGCATCGATTTTCTGGTTGATCGAGTCCAGGTGCTGAGTGATCGGGTGCGCGTGCTGTTTGGCGTAAGGACCGGCCGGGTCGTGCATGACGGCGAGTACGGCGTGCTTGTATGCGCCATCCATCAGTGCCAGGGTTTCGTGCAGGGCCAGCGCCGGATCGGCGTGTTCGCTATAGGCTGCCGTGAGTGTGTCCCGATGCTGTGCGGCATCCTGAATGGCCAGCAGCCCCATGCTGCCGACCAGTGCGGCCACGGCGAATGCGAAGGCGACCAGTTTTCCCTTGAGGGAGAGTGTCTTGCGCGGGCGGGGCAAGGCGGCCTTGCTTTCCCTCAGTTGGCGGTAGAGTGTTTCGGCATCGCTGACCTGCTGACGGGTCGGCGTGGTGCGCGACGACATGTAGCCAATGATTTCCCCGTTTTTCGTGACCGGGATGACGGTGGCCTCGACCCAGTAGAAGTCCCCGTTCTTGCAGCGGTTCTTGACGATGCCTTTCCAGGCGCGTCCGGCTTTGACGGTTTGCCAGAGGTCGGCAAAAGCCTGGGGCGGCATGTCCGGGTGGCGTACCAGGTTGTGACTTTTGCCAATCAGTTCGTCGCGGGTGAATCCGCTGATGTCGACAAAAGCATCATTGGCGTAGGTGATGATGCCTTTCAGGTCGGTTTTCGAGACCAGCAGCGTGTCGACCGGCAGCGGTACGGCCGTCTGGGTGACGGGTAAATTGACTTTCATGGGGAAGGCACCGCCCGAAAACTATGTAAAAAGTCATAGGATTGTCTGCGATTTTCGGGTGCTGTGCTGATATGATCTAGTGATTTTACTAGGTTGAAACAGTGTGACGGGTGGCACACTGTTGCGCCGCAATTGCCGGGTTAATCTGGCAAAAATACTATTTTGTTAGTGTTTCTGGCAATGTTGTTGGCGTGTAGCCTGCATTTTGCAGCCCCTCCAGAATGCGCTGGGCACTAGCGATTGCGTCCGGGCCATCGCCGTGAACACAAATGCTGTGGATGGCGGTTTTCAACACCTTGCCGTTTTGGCTGACCAGGCCGCCAGCTTCCAGCATGCGCAATACATGGGCCAGACTGGCCTCCGCGCCGTGAATCATTGCACCGGGCTGGCTGCGCGGAACCAGTTGGCCATCTTCCTGATAGGCACGATCGGCAAAGACTTCGAGCCCGACCCAGAGACCGGCGCGGGCGCCGGCCAGCGCCAGTTGTGAATGCGCCGGGGCAAGCAGAATCAGGTCGCGGCTCACGGCGGCCACGGCGCGCGCGACGATGTCCGCCAGTTGGGCGTCGGCACAGGCCATGTTGTTCAGCGCGCCGTGCGGTTTGACGTGGCTGACGTGATGGCCTTCGACGCTCGCCATCGCCTGCAGGGCGCCGATCTGATAGATCAGCATGGCGGTGAGTTCAGCCGCCGGGATGTCCATGCGGCGGCGTCCGAAACCCTGCAGATCGGGGAACGCGGGGTGGGCGCCGATGCTCACCCCGCGTTCGCGCGCGGCGCGTACCGTCTGGCGCATGACCAGCGGATCGCCGGCATGGAAGCCGCAGGCCACATTGGCGCTGCCCACGAGGTCCAGCAAGGCAGGATCGTTGCCCATCTGCCAGGCACCGAAGCTTTCGCCGAGATCGGCATTGAGGTTGATTTTCTGGGACATGCGGAGGACTCCGGGTCGTTCAGTCACGGATGGGGGGCTCGGCGCGCACGACACCATCGATCAGATTGCAGGTGTAGAGCGCGCTTTCATCGAGGTAGCCGGCGGGCAGATAGGTCTGGATGCCATGTTGCCAGCGGGTCAGCCGCAGGGCTTCCTGATGCTGGATTTCGAGGGCCTGCGGCAGGTCGACCGTCGTGAAGCACAGGTTGTCGCCGGCGCGGCATTGGGCCAGGCGCGGCAGGTCGGCACGGATGACGGTGGCGATCTTGGGGTAGCCGCCCACGGTCTGGCAATCTGCCAGCAGCAGGATGGGGAGACCGTTGCCCGGCACCTGCAGGGTGCCCGGGGTCACGGCATCGGAGACGATGTCGGCGTGGGCCGGGCTGCGGTGGGCCAGGGCCGGGCCGTCGAGACGCATGCCCATGCGGTCGCTGTCGCGGGTGACGCAATAGGTGGCGGCAAGGAAGCGCGCCAGTTCGCCGTCGGCAAAATGATCGACCTGTGGGCCGGGAATCAGCCGGATCGGGCCGTTGTGGTGTTCCCAGGGTTCGGCGCGGTATTCGCGATATTCGTTACGGGCCAGTCGGTGGCAGGGCAAGGCGTCGCCGGCGGCCAGCAGACGGCCATCGATGCCCCCGATGCCGGCGCGCTGATAGGTGGCGCGGCTGCCGAGTTGCGGGATCAGGTCGATGCCGCCGCTGATCGCCAGATAGGCCGTACCGCCGCTGACGGCACCGCACTTGAGGATGTCGCCGGTCTCCAGTGTGGCGCTGTGCCAGGCCGGCAGTTCCTGGGTGCTGCCGCCGTGGCGCAGGATGCTGGCGCTGACCGCACCGCTCAGGGCGACACGGACCGGGCCCTGGCGTACCTTCAGACCGGGACCAAGACCGCGGATTTCAATGGCTGCCGCCGCATCCGGATTGCCGATCAGCGCATTGGCGCAGGCCGCGAAAATGGGGTCGAGAAAGCCGGAGACGGCCACGCCCATGTGGCGATAACCGTAGCGGCCGGCATCCTGAATGGCATTGCCGAGACCACCGTCGATCACATCCAGCCAGCCGTTCATGCTGAACCTCCGTGCAGAAAGTGCTGGCGATGCAGTTCGCCACTGCTTAGTGCCTGTTCGATTTCGGCGTATTCCCGACGGTCGACCGCCTGCCAATGCACAAAATCACCCGAAGCGAGCAGGGCGGGCGGGTTGTCCTGAGCGACAAACAGGTCGATCGGCGTTTGGCCTAGCAGATTCCAGCCGCCCGGGCTTTGCCACGGATAGACCGCGCACATCTCGCCGGCAATGGCGATGGAGCGGGCCGGCACCGCTTTGCGCGGCGTGCTCAGGCGTGGTGTGTGCAGGCTGGCCGGCAGGCCGCCCATGTACGGAAAACCGGGCATGAAGCCAATCATGTAGACACGGAACGGGGTTTGGCAAAGCGTCTGGATGACATCGGCTTCGGTGGTGCCATGGCGCTCGGCGACCACGCTCAGGTCCGGTGCAAATTCGGCGTCAAAGCAGGCCGGCAGCAGCCAGTGGCGTCCGCCCAGGGGGCTGGCTTCGGCATTCCCGGCCAGGGCGAGCAGACGCTCGCCGAGCAGCAGCGGGTCCGTGCCCGGGCGGTAATGCACGGTCAGGGAGCGGAAGGTCGGTACGGTGTCGACGATGCCGGCAAAGAGCGGATCATGGCGACGTGCCTCGTCGACCAAGGCATCCAGGGCCATCACCCGGCCATGGATGGCCGGGTCGATGTGCCGGGCAAACTCGACGGTCCACGCGCTGTCGCCGAGCGGCAGCAGGCGTGGGGTGTCGGACAGCGGGGTGGTCATGATGCTGCTCAGCCCGCCATCTGTTGCGGCAGCCAGGTAATGAAACCCGGGAAGAAATAGAGCAGCAGGACGGCCGCCACCATGAGCAGGAACATCGGGAAGGCATGTTTCGCGAGGTAGGTGATTTCCTTCTTCGTCATGCCTTGCAGCACAAAGAGATTGAAGCCGACCGGCGGGGTCACCTGCGCCATTTCGACCACGAGCACCACGAAAATGCCGAACCAGACCAGATCGAAACCGGCGGCTTCAACGGTCGGCAGGAGGACGCCCATGGTCAGCACGACGATCGAAATGCCGTCGAGGAAGCAGCCCAGGACAATGAAAAACAGCATCAACGCGATGATCAGCATGAGCGGCGACAGGCCCAAGCTGGAAATCCACTCTGCCAGATGGCGCGGCAGGCCGAGGTAGCCCATCGAGAGGGTCAGGAAAGCCGCACCCGCCAGAATCAGCGCGATCATGCAGTAGAGGCGGGTCGCGCCGAGCAGGCTTTCGCGGAAATTCTTCCAGCTCAGTTCACCCTGCACCGCAGCAATAATCATCGAGCCGACAACGCCCAGTGCAGCCGCTTCGGTGGCTGTAGCCAGGCCGGTGTAGATCGAGCCGAGCACGGCGGCGATCAGCGAGACCACCGGAATCAGGTGGCGCGATTCGTAGAGCTTCTGGAAGAAGGTGAATTTCTGTTCGGCCGGCGGAATCTGATCCGGGTGCAGCAGCGCCCAGACGATGGTGTAGCCCATGAACAGGCCGGCCAGCAGCAAGCCGGGGATGACGCCGGCGATGAACAGCTGGGCAATCGAGACATTGGCCGTCACGCCATAGACGATCATGATGATCGACGGCGGGATGAGCAGGCCGAGCGTGCCGGCGCCGGCCAGGGTGCCGATGGCAATGTGTTCCGGATAGCCGCGGCGCTTGAGTTCCGGCAGGGTCATCTTGCCGATCGTGGCGCAGGTGGCGGCGGAGGAGCCGGAGACGGCGGCGAAGATCGTGCAGCCGATGATGTTGGTGTGCAGCAGGCGGCCCGGCAGACGTTCCAGCCAGGGGGCGAGGCCCTTGAACATGTCTTCGGAGAGCTTGGTGCGGAACAGGATTTCGCCCATCCAGACGAAGAGCGGCAGGGCGGTCAGCGTCCAGGAGGAGGCAGAACTCCAGATGGTGATCGACATGGCATCGCCAACCGGGCGGCTGGTGAACAATTCCATCCCGATCCAGGCGACGCCGGTCAGCGCGAGGCCGATCCAGACGCCGGAACCGAGGATGACGAAGAGGGTGACGATGAGCAGCAGGGTAATGGTCAGGTCCATGGCGGTTCCCCTTTATTCGATACGGGCCGGTTCGCCATCGGGCGAAGCGTCGCGCAGGGTTTGTCCGGCCAGCAGCAGGACCAGATCATTCAGGAAGGCCAGGGCGAACAGGCTGGTGCCGACCGCCATGCCAATCTGAGGAATCCACAACGGCGTGGCATCGAGGCCGGTGGAGATGTCGAAGAATTCACGGCTTTGCAGCACGAGGCGAATCGAGAACCAGGCCAGCGCGCTGGAGAGTCCCAGGGCAACGAGGTGGCAGAAGATGTCCAGGATGTGCTGGGCGCGGGCCGGCAGCTGATTGAAGATCAGCGTCACACGGATGTGCTCGCCACGGCGCAGGGTCGGCGCCAGCGCGAGGAAACCGGCCGCCGCCATGCAATAGCCGGCATAGGCATCCGAGCCCGGCAGGTCGAGCGCCGGAATGAGCCGGCCAAAAATGCTGGACAGGACGGCGAGCAGGGTCGCGATCATGAACAGGCCAGCCAGATAGGCGGCCAGCGTGAATAGGGTATCCATCAGCTTGCGCATGGAGCCTCTCCGAAAAAAGGGCCTTTCCGGGGAAAGGCCCTGGTGGTGCGGTTGGGGAACGCGGGCGGTGCGTTACTTGCGGTAGGCGTCGAGCATGGCCTGGCCATCGGGGCCGGCTTGCTTGACCCAGTCAGCGATCATTTGCTCGCCGACTTTCTTCAGGTCAGCCTTCAGCTGCGGTGAGCCCTTCTCGATCTTCATGCCGTTCTTGGCCAGTTGCTCGAGATACCAGGTGTTCTTTTCCTGGCTGATCTTGTTGCCGCGGGATTCGGCTTCGGCCGCCGCTTTCAGCAGCGCGTCCTGGGTCGGCTTGTCGAGGCCGTCAAAGGCCTTCTTGGAAACGATGACCAGGTTCTTCGGCAGCCAGGCGCTGACGTCGTAGTAATACTTCACCTGCTCCCAGACCTTGCTGTCATAGCCGGTGGCGCCGGAGGTCATGAAGGTGTTGACGGTGCCGGTGGCCAGCGCCTGGGTCAGTTCAGCAGCTTGAACCGTCACCGGCTGGGCGCCGACCAATTGGGCGATACGGCTGGTGTTCGGGTTGTAGGCACGCCATTTGGCACCCTTCAGATCCGCTGCCGAGTTGATCGGCTTGGTGCTGAAAATCCCTTGCGGCGGCCAGGGCACGGCGTACAGCACTTTCAGGCCCTGCTTGGCGAGATGGGCTTCGGTGGCGGCCTTGGTGGCCTTCCAGAGCTTCTCGGATTCAGCATAGCTGGTGGCGAGGAAGGGGATGGAATCAACGCCGAAAACCGGATTTTCGTTCGAATAACCGGAGATGATGATTTCACCGATCTGCGCCTGACCACCCTGAACGGCACGCTTGATCTCGTTGGCCTTGAAGAGGGCCCCGCCATCGTGAATGGTCAGCACGAGTTTGCCACCGGTGGCCTTTTCAACATCCTTGGCAAAAAGCTGGATGTTGGCGGTGTGGAAATTGGAGGTCGGGTAGCCGGTCGGCATGTCCCACTTCTGCTGGGCAAGCGCGGCGGCGGACGAGAACATCAGGGTACTGCTGAGGCCAAGGGCGGCAAAGGTTTTCAGCATGGACTTCTCCTCGTTATTGTCTGGAATGGACGCCACATCATGCACCGGGCCGGCTCGGAAGGGGGAGTTTTTCGAGCCGGCCCGATGGTGTGTGCACGAACATGGCGATGTAACGTTAAGAAAACGTCGATAAAAAGTCAACATAACATTCGCTATAATCCGTATCAAATTCCAGGAGAAAAGCACATGTCCCGTCGCACGAAGAACGCCCCCGAGCTTGAAGCAACTGCTGTTCCGCCGGTTGGTCAGCGCATCGTTTCGTCCTCGCATCTGGTCTCGGACAAGTCACCGGAACTCTCGGAATTCGAGTTCGGGATGATCATTGCCGCTCATGCCTTCAACCGCTGGCTGATCCGTTGCATGGGCGCGGCCGGGGTCAAGGACATGGCACCGGTGGATGTCCTGATCCTGCATCACATCAATCACCGCCGGACCGAAAAGCGCCTGGCTGACATCTGTTTTGTCCTCAATATCGAAGACACCCACGTGGTCAGTTATTCGGTCAAGAAACTCTCAGGCATGGGCTTGCTGAGCAGCACCAAGCGCGGTAAGGAAGTCTTTTTTGCCACAACCGAGGAAGGGGCAGCCCTCTGTCAGCGTTACCGCGATGTGCGCGAAGCCTGCCTGATGCCCGGCTTTTCCGGTCAGGAAGAAGAAAATGCGCGCCTGGGGGATCTGGCCCGCGTGTTGCGCCAACTTTCCGGCCGCTACGATCAGGCCGCACGTGCGGCAACGGCGTATTGAGCGCCATGCTGGTGGTTGCGTATCCGGCGGAGCCGGATCGCGAGTCCCTGCAGTACCAGTGTGCACTGGGCAGAAGCGATCGCAAGGGCGGGCAGGCGCAGGCTTGAGTCGGGTTCAACACAATCGGCATCAACAAAAAGCCCCCGGAAAACGGGGGCTTTTTGTTGGTTATCGCGGCACTGGCCTGGGGCGGATAAGGCGACTGGTGCAGATGCCCGTTCGTGCCGTACCTCAGTCCTGTTGCAGCGGGCGGAAGGCGTCGAGTTGGGCGATCAGTTGATGCGCCGCTTCATTGAGCTCCGGCAGGAGCAGGTCGGCGGTGCTGGCCATGCCGTTATTGCTCAGTTCAATGACTTCGTTGGCGAGGTCATGAAAGCGCTCGTCGGCGGCGAGCAGGGCCTGGTAAACGGCGTCGCCGGCATGGCGCTCACGTAGTCGGCCCAATTGCAGGCTGAGCAGGCAGCTGCGATGTTCGGACAAAGGCATGTCGACATAGTCCCCGCCGGCAAAGGCATTCAGGAACTGGCGGCGCCACTGGTTATGCGAACGGATGGCGGCATCGATGTCGATACGCTTCATCTGGTTTGAATCTCCGGGTTGGCGGGCCGACAGCCGGCCCGTTTCACAGTGCGAATTATGCCGCAGCCGCAGCATCCGGCAAGGCACTCGCTCGCAATTTACCCGGGAATTTCCTCGGTTTTTGCCATTTTTCCCCGGTCGACCGCCGGGCAGCCATCAAATCCGGCCGATGCGTGCCTTGCGCCGCCAGCAGGCCGGCATTTGCAGGAGCAGCGGATCCGGTCCGCGCTGGCTGAAAACGCGTCGGGCCAGTGCCTGGCGTTCCTGTTCTTCGCGGTGAATGCCGGCAATCTGGTCAAACCACTTCTGCAGTTGTTTCATGATCAGGCTCCTTCAAGGTGTCAATGGATGAGCAATGGCTGCAGGATAACGAATAACTGTATAAATGTACAGTATTCGATTTTTTTCCCGGCCCGCGTTAGCCTTGCGCCATGAATTCCCGTCCTGATTCCCTTTTGCCGCCTGCTGGTACGCTGGTGACCTACCAGGGTAAAACCCGTGCCGCGACCCGCAACGTGCGGGTTGTGGCCGAGGCCTCGGGCGGTCGCATGATCGTCGAGGCCATCGGTCGGCGCGGTCAGCCGGTTCGGCTCACGGTCAAGCAGGCGAACCTGCTGCCCAAGGTGCCGGATCTTTTTGACGCTTTGAACTGAGACGCCGCAGCCACACGGCGAACACCCTGCCGGAGGCTACCTGGCAGCGGCTGCTGCCCATCCCTTCAATGACCACGCTGACGCCGCTGCCCGGCAACTGCATCGTTTGTCCGGCATCGAGGAAATAGTCGTCGGCATCGCCTGCCAGGGTGATCCAGAGGCGGCCACGGACACACCGCAGGATTTGCCCTTGGGCCTTGCCCAGGCTCAAGGCCTGGCTGTGGGCGAGTTCGAAATCTTGGGGTCGGGTCATGTTGGCGCTCCGGTTTGAATGGTGCTCACAGCATAGGGGCGCGCGAAAAACTGGTACAGTTTCAAAACATTAAAATTGATATCAATACAGTTTTGTTCTGGATGAACTGTATTGGTCGTTCTGAGGCTGAACTGTATGGCTACTCCGATTGGCCCTGAATTGCTGCGCTATGAACGCCTGGCTGCCGAACTGGCCAGCCTGATCGAACGGGGGGTGCTGGCACCGGGTGATCGGCTGCCTTCGGTACGGCGGCTGGCCAGCGAGAAGCGGCTTTCCATGTCGACTGTCGTGCAGGCACTACGTCGCCTGGAAGACGCGGGCAAGGTCGAGGCGCGTCCGCAGTCTGGCTATTACGTTCGCCTGCGTGGCCCGCAGCGGGCGGTGCCCCAACTGCGGAACACGCCCGAGGAGGCGATGCCGGTGGCCATTTCGCAGCGTCTGGAGCGGGTCCTGCAGGCGGCGCGCCAACCTGGCATGGCGCCGCTGGTGGCCGCCTGGCCGGCGCCCGAATTGTTGCCGATCGCTGCGCTGAACCGTTTGTACGCCAAGGTGGTGCGCACGCATCCGACCCTGCTGCAAAGCGGTAGCCACCATTCGCCGGGGGAAACGGCGCTCCTGCACCAGCTTGTCCGGCGTTCGCTGGCTTGGGGCGGGCCTTTGCCGACAGAAGAGTTGCTGGTCACCAATTCGTGTACGGAGGCGCTCGGCCTGTGTCTGCGTGCGGTGACGCAGCCCGGCGATACCGTGGCCGTGGAGTCGCCAGCCTATTACCTGATGCTGCAGTTGCTCGAATCGCTGGGGCTCAAGGCGCTGGAGATTCCCTGCGATGCCCGGCACGGAATGTCGCTCGAAGCCCTCGATCTGGCCTCCCGCCAAGGCAAGGTGGCCGCCTGCCTGCTCGTGCCGAATGTCAGTAACCCACTGGGCAGCACGATGCCGGACGAGAAAAAGCGCGCCCTGGTGGCGTTGACCGCCGCCCGCGGCATCGCCGTGATCGAGGACGATATCTATGGCGACCTGCATTTTGGCGATACCCGCCCATGGCCTTTGAAAGCCTTTGATACCACGGGCAATGTCATGCTCTGTGGGTCGTTCTCGAAATCGCTGTCGCCGGCGCTGCGTCTGGGGTTCGTGGCGGCCGGGCGTTACCGGCAAGCCGTGTCGTTGCAGAAAACGATTTGCAGCGGTGCCTCGAATCCGGTGACCCAGATGGTGGTCGCCGAATATCTGGATTCCGGTGCCTACGAGCGCCACCTGCGCAGCCTGCGTCGGCACTATGAAACTCAGGTGGCTGCCATGCGCGATGCGGTGGCCCGCCACTTTCCGGCCGAAACCCGGATTTCCCAGCCGCATGGGGCATTCGTGCTCTGGCTGGAATTGCCGGAGGCGGTGAATACCAGCGCGCTTTACGAACGCGCCGTACGCGAGGGGGTGCCTTTCGTGCCCGGCGAACTGTTCTCGGCCAGCGGCCTGTATCGTAATTGCCTGCGCCTGAATTGCGGCAACCCGCATACGCCGGAAATCGAAGACGCGGTACGGCGTCTGGGGCATCTGATTACGCACCCCTGACGGATCAATTTTGCCCCGTGAAAACTACGGTATCATTCGCCCTTTGCCGGCATTGACCGGAACCCTTCCTGGAGCCGCCCCACAGGTCGGTTTCAGTGCTTCCAAAGGATCTTTCCTCTCATGTTTGACGCAGTCCGCAACAACAAGAAAGTCGTCCAGGTTTTCCTGGGGCTGATCACGTTGCCCTTCGCCTTCTTTGGCGTCGAATCCTACATGCGCAGCAATGGCGCCGGGGATGACGTGGCCAAGGTGGGTGAATACAAGGTCACCCAGCAGCAGTTTCAGCAAGCCATCCGCGAACAGCAGGATCGGCTGCGTGCCCAGATGGCGGGCCAGTTCGACCCGAAATTGCTGGATACGCCGGAAGCGCGGAAGAGCATCCTGAATGACCTGATCACCCAGCGCCTGCTCATGCAGGAAGCCAGCAAGCAGCGTGTGTTTGCCAGCGATGACGTCGTGCGTCGCACGATCAACGGGATCGAAGCCTTCAAGGTCGATGGCAAGTTCAGCCAGGAGCGCTACACGCAGATGCTGGCAGCTCAGGGGATGTCCCCGGAAGGTTTTGAGGCCCAGCTGCGCCAGGACCTGACCCTGCAGCAACTGGCGACCGCCGTTGCCCAGTCCGGCATCGTGGCGCGGACGGTGAGCGACAAGGTGATCGGCCTGCAGACCGAAAAGCGCGAGGTACAGGAATATCGCGTGCTGCTGGATGCCTACCTCGACAAGGTCAAACTGGCCGACGGCGCCGCGCAGAAGTTCTACGACGAAAACGGCAAGCAATTTGCCACGCCGGAGCAGGCCAAGGCCGAGTACGTCGTGCTCTCGATGGATGCCCTGAGCGCCCAGCTCAGTGTCAGCGATGCCGAGATCAAGGCCTGGTACGACGGTCACAAGGACAAATTCCAGCAGCCCGAAGAGCGCCGTGCCAGCCATATCCTGATCGCCAGCGACAAGCTCGGCAAGGACAAGGCGAAGGCCAAGGCCGAGGAAATTCTGCAGGATCTCCGCAAGACGCCGTCTGCCTTTGCCGATCTCGCCAAGAAGCACTCCAGTGATCCGGGTTCCGCCGGCAAGGGCGGCGATCTGGGTTTCTTCGGTCGCGGTGCGATGGTGAAGCCGTTTGAAGACGCTGCCTTCAGCCTGAAGGAAGGCGAGGTCTCCGGTGTGGTGGAATCCGATTTCGGTTTCCACATCATCAAGGTGACCGGCATCCACGCCGCGAAGGAAAAGCCGCTTTCCGAAGTGCGCGCGCAGATCGAAGCCGAGGTCAAGGCCGGCAGCGCCGCCCGCAAATTTGCCGAAGCCGCCGAAGCCTTCACCAATCTGGTCTACGAGCAATCCGACAGCCTCAAGCCCGCTGCCGAGAAATTCAAGCTCACCGTCAAGCAGAGTGACTGGCTGTCCCGTCAGGCCAATCCGGCCGCCGGGCCGCTCGGTAACGAAAAGCTGCTGGCCACCCTGTTTGCCGAAGACAGCGTGAAGAGCAAGCGCAATACCGAAGCGGTCGAAGTGGCGCCGAACACGCTGGTGGCCGCACGCATCGTCGAGTACAAGCCGGCTGCACAGGTACCGTTCGAGCAGGTCAAGGCCAGCATCGAGAGCATGCTGAAGCGCAAGGAGGCCCAGGTGCTCGCCAGCAAGGATGGCGAAGCCCGTCTGGAAGCCCTGAAGAAGGGCGAAGACAAGTTGGCTTGGGGGGCCGCCAAGCCGATCTCCCGCATGGATGCCCGCATGGTGCCGCCGCCGGCCGTGTCGCCGATTTTCCGTATCGATGCTGCCAAGTTGCCGGCCTACACCGGCGTTGAGCTGCCGGGCACAGGCTATGCCCTGTTCAAGCTGGTCAAGGTCAGTGCCGGCGAGCAACTGGATGATGCCCGCCGTCAGGGCCTGCAGCGCCAGATCGGCCAGATTGCGACGCAGGAAGAGGTGGAAGCCTACATCGCCGCCTTGCGTGCGCGTTACAAGGTCGAGATCAACCAGGCCGCGCTGGAAAGCAAGGAACGTTGATTCGCGGCGTGCGCGTGTCAATTGCAAAAGGGGCCGTCAGGCCCCTTTTTATTTTTCAGGTGCCGGGATCTCGGTTGCGGCTTGCGCTGAATCAACTCCTTGGACTGGGCTCGCGTTAGGATTTCAATGGCGCTGGCCTGTTCTGTCAGCTTTTACAAACCGAGGACAATAAGGATAAAACCATGTACGCAGACAAGATCATCGTCTCTGTGACCGGACCCGATCACTCCGGCAAAGGCCATGTGGTGGCCGCCATCGCGCACCAGCTTGAAAAACTGGGCTGTGAGGTGCTGGTGCAAGGGGCGGAAACGCACAACGCATCCAAGCTTGCCAAGACGGACGAAGCGCTGGCTGAACGTCTGAAGGGCGTTGGGGTGGTGCTGACCGAAATGCGTACCTGAACACCTGCTGCATACGTTGTGAAAAAGGGGCCGATCGGCCCCTTTTTGCTTGCTGCGTGCGGCTGACGGTCAACCGCACGGCAGGCCCGAAATTCAGCCCTGGCCGCTGGCCTGCAGGGCGCGGGCGATAATATTGCGATTCACGGTCGGGCGCGGCACGCGCAGGTCGAACCAGGCCCGTACGTCTTCATCCAGCCCGATGCCGTGCATGAAGTTGTAGAGGGCCTTGTTCAGGCCTCGACCGAGCGTGGCGTGGTCGGTGCCGGTGGGGTCGATGAAGGCCACGTCGTTCTTGCCGAAGCCCTTGAAGGGTTCGGGCTTGAGCGTGATGCCATAGGCCGCCGGGTCCTTGCCGACCGGGGAATGGACCGTGCAGGCAAAGCGGTGGAAAAAGCCGGATTGAATGCAGCCGTTCAGAAAGAGCTGGCGTACATATTCCAGCGCATCGACCGTGTCCTGCGTCGTTTGCGTGGGGAAACCGTACATCAGGTAGGCGTGCACCAGCACGCCGGCGTCGGTGAAGCCGCGCGTGACGCGCGCCACCTGTTCGACCGACACACCTTTTTTCATGAGCTGGAGCAGACGGTCGGAGGCGACTTCCAGGCCGCCGGAGACCGCCACGCAGCCACTGTCGGCCAGTTCAAGGCAGACCTCGGGCGAGAAGGATTTTTCGAAGCGGATATTGCCCCACCAGGAAACGGTCAGGTTACGCCGGCGGATTTCCTCCGCCATGGCACGCAGCGCCTTGGGCGGGGCGGCTTCATCGACGAAGTGAAAGCCGGACTGGCCGGTTTCTTCGATGATGCGTTCCATGCGGTCGACCAGCTGGACAGCACCAATTCCGTCGTAGCGCCCGATGTAGTCGAGATTCACATCGCAGAAGCTGCATTTCTTCCAGTAACAGCCGTGGGCGACGGTGAGCTTGTTCCAGCGCGCATCCGACCACAGGCGATGCATCGGGTTGAGCATGTCGAGCAGCGACAGGTAACGGTCGAGCGGCAGGCCGTCCCAGGTCGGCGTGCCGACCTCGGCAAAGGCGACGTCGGCTTCGCCGTGGTTGAACCAGCGTACGGCGCCGTCGACGCGGGTGAAGGTGCGGACCAGATTGAGGCGCGGGCGTTTGCCGTCCAGATGCTCGATCAGCGCGAGCAGCGGGCGTTCGCCGTCATCGAGCGTGACGTAATCGACGTAATCGAAGAGCCGGGGCTCGGCCAGTTCGCGCAGCTCGGTATTGACCCAGCCACCGCCCAGCACAATGACCACCCGCGGTGCATGAGCCTTGATCGCCTGGGCGATGCGCAAGGCGGCATAGACCGAGCCGGGGAAGGGCGTCGAGAGCAGCAAAATATCCGGCTGGTGACGGTCGACCGCCGCCCGGGCCAGATTTTGCAGAATCTCATCGACCAGCGTGCAAGGGGCGGCCAGGGCTTCGGCCAGCGGCTCGAAGCTGGGCTGGCTCTGGGCCAGCGATTCGGCGTAACGGACAAACTCAAAGCGCGGGTCGACGGCCTCGCGCACGACATCGGACAGATCGTTCAGGTAAAGCGTGGCGTAATGGCGGGCGCGGTCCTGCACGCCGAGCGCACCAAATGCCCAGCCCAGCGGATCGCCGCTGTCATCGTCGGCATAGTTGGCAAAGGCCTGATCGAAGCGTGGCCCTTCCGGCAGGTAGCCGCGGCTGGCAATCCGATAGGCCAGCGAGGGATCGCGACCTTGCAGGAAAGCAATGGCCGGTCCGATGGTGGCGCGGTAGCGGTCGAAATGCGTGACGAAATTGCGCAGCGGGCGTGGCTTTTTCTTGCCCGGCAAGGCGTCGACCGCCGCCCGCACGCGATCCAGTCCCGTATCCGAAAACAGCGTCAGGACGAGCTGCAGCGCCAGGTCTTCCTGAAAGGCGGCAAAACCGCGCTCACGCAGGAAGCCGGTGAGGTAGGCTGTGGACGGATACGGTACGTTCAATTGCGTCATCGGCGGGATGACGCTGAGGAGGCGAGGCTGGGACATGGTGTTGCGGGCCGGGATCAAGCCCGGATTTTAGCCCGTCCCCGGTGTTTTTGCCGGCAGACGGATGAAACAATGAAACAGGCATGAAACTTTATCTCTGCCATATGGTCTTGTTTGCCAGCAGCGCCATCCTGTTGATGGCCATAAAAAAGCAATCAGGGGATGCGCATGTCGAACCGACTGTTGATCATTGATGACGATGCGGGTTGTCGAACCCAATTGGGCGCCTTTTTTGAGGACTCCGGTTGGGAGGTCTGGACGGCGGCCTCCGGTGAGGCGGGGATTACGCGTCTGGATCAGGCCCTGCCCGATGCCCTGATCGTCGACCTCGACATGCCCGGCATGCGGGGAACGGAGGTGATTGCCTGGGTCATGGCCCGGCATCCGCATTTGCCGACGATTGTCGTCTCCGGCACCACGGACATGCGCGACCTGGTCGAAGCCACGCACAAGGGCGCCTGGGATTTCTTCCTGAAACCGGTTGAAAACCCGGCTGCGCTCGAAAAGACCGTGCGCAACTGCTGCAAGCGTGCCCGCCTGCAGCGGGCCAACGATGTTTATCGCCAACATCTTGAAGACATTCTGGCGCGGGATTTCGTCGTGCTGGAAAACGGCATCATCGGCATTGTTTCCATCGACCAGGCGGGCCGGATCAAATGGCGCAATGAAATGGCCATGACGCTCACGGGCTTGCCGCTCTATGCCGGTGAACCGTTTTTGTCCCAGTTTTCCGAAATTGCCGATGACTGGCCCGCTGTGGCAACGCGTCTGGTCGCCGGCGAGAATTTTCGGGCTGAATGTTCATGCCAGAGTGTCAGCGCGGAAGGGGCGATACGGCAAACCCGCCTGCAACTGGCTGGGCAGGCCGTGGTTCAAGGGGGCGAACTGACGGAGAGTGTCTGGATCATCTCGGATGTGAGCGAGCGTTATGCCGCCGAAGCCCAGATGAAGCTCGCCATGCAGCGCCAAGCCGAACTGAGTGCTTTGCGCTCGCGCTTTGTCTCCATGACCTCACACGAATTTCGCAGCCCGCTCACCTTGCTCAAGAGCTCCCTTGAACTGTTGCGGGACTACGGGGCGCGCTTCGACGAGGTGCAGCGTGCCGAACTCTTTGATCGCATGACGCGGGCGATTGGCCGGATGCAGGACATGCTCGATGGCCTGATGCAGTTGGGCAAGACCGAGTTGTTGCGGGAGAAGTTTTCGCCGGTGCGCTGCAATGCGGTGGAATTGATCGGCCAGCAGGCACATCAGGCCGCCATGGCGTTCAATGTGGCTGCGCTGGGGCGGCTGCGCGTGCTGAACGAAACCGAGGACCCCTGGTGCGAGCTGGATGCGGCGGTGATGGAGCATATTCTCGGCAATCTGGTCAGCAATGCCCTCAAATATTCACCGGACGGGGCGCCGGTCTGCATCCGCATCTTCGGAGATGAGGCTACGTTGACGGTGGCCGTCGAGGATCAGGGTATCGGGATTCCGCCGGACGATCTGCCCCTGTTGTTCGGCGATTTCCAGCGGGCGACCAATGTCCGGCATTTGCCGGGGGCTGGCATGGGCTTGGCCATCGTCCGCCAGATGGTCACCCTGCAAGGCGGGAAGGTGGATGTGGACAGCCCCATCAGTGCCGATGGCGGCTGCCGCTTTACGGTGTGTGTGCCCCGTCGGGCCGCACGCGGGAATCCCTTGCCTTAAAGCGCCCTGGCGTTTTGCGCCGACAGGCTCTTCAGGATCGCCATGACCTCATCAAGCCGCCGGGTGGCGGCCTGGTGTTCCTTGAGCAGGGCTTCCAGCGCTTCGCGGTGCTCGGCAATCACGGCCAGAATACTGGCCTCCTGCGACTCTTTCAGCCCGCAGCCGACAAATACGCTGGATAGCTGGTCCTGAAGCGTATCCACGCTCTCACCCAAGGTGCGTTCGCTGATCTGCTGCGAGCGTGAAATCTCCGCCAGGGCCGATTCGGCAATTCCGATCGCCGAGCCCAGGCCGTCAGCCTGGCTGCGCTTCAGATTTTCCAGCGACAGGGTTTTGTTGCGCGCATCGGCAATCTCGGCCAGCAGCGCCAGATGGTCGCGCAGACGCCCACACAGCGCAGGATCATCGCGAGGCATGTCGTGCACGACCACGGTCACCGAGTCGTAATTGAAAACGGCGCGACGCTGAAACTCGAAAATGCGCTCCAGTTTTCGCAAATGCAGCAGGATGGAGTGATCGAGCGGGATATCCTTGCCGCGCTGGCTGAGTGTGTGGGCCTCGTGGCCGCTGTGAATCATCACGGTGGCATCCAGGCCCATGCCTTGCAAGGCATGGCGAATCAACTGGCAGAGCGCTGCCGGTTGCTGGCACGTCAGGGCTTGGCGCATGAATTCCAGTACGTTGCCGAGTTCGGCTGCCCATTGCATGGCGGTGAACGCGGTGCTTTGCGCTTCGCTGGCCTGGGTACGAAGGGCTCGGGTTTCTTCGATGATGCGTGCTGCCGTGCCCACCTTGTGCAGCAGCTCGGCCACATCGAAAGGTTTGACGATGAAATCTTCCGCACCGGCCTCAAAGGCTTCCAGGCGGGCTTCGATGCTCTCGCTGCCGGAAATGAAGGTGACGGGAATGTAGCGCCAGTCTTCATGCGCTTTCACGGCACGGCAGAATTCGTAGCCATCCATGACCGGCATTCTCACATCGGAAAAAATCAGGTCGGGCGGGTTATCCGCCAGCGCGGCAAGGGCGGCTTGGCCATGCTCGGCTTCCCGTACGGTATGACCTTCGAGTGAAAGGAGCAGCTTCAGGTTGCCGCGTACTTCGGCTTCATCATCAACAAGCAGGATATCCACGCCATTCTCCAGCACACAGGCTTATGACAGGAGAAATCCTAACGGTGCACTGTGACAGGAAGCAAGCGGGATTTTACTTTTTTGACACTTTTAGCGACCGAGCTTCTGGCGCAGGGCGGGTAACGCTTGCTGAGCGGCCCGTTCGCCTTCCAGCATCGCTTCGTTGCGCGCCGTGAAGTCCCACGATTTCACGTAGGGCAAAGCCGGGCGGATGACGATATCGGCTTCCTTCAATTCATTTTTGCTGATCGCGCCGCCCATGATCGTGATGGTCTGCCACATGACTGAGGTCAGGCTGTCGGTCGGCTGTCCTTCCGGTCTGGCTGAAATATCGACGGCAATCACGATGTCTGCGCCCATTTCGCGTGCAGCGCGTACCGGTACCGGGCTGGTCAGGCCGCCGTCGACGTAGTTGCGCCCCTTGATCGGTGTCGGCTGGAACACGCCGGGAACGGCGGCAGAGGCACGCACAGCCATGCCCGTATCTCCTGTGCGGAAGACAATGCGTTCGCCGCTCTGCAGATCCGTGGCAATCGCGGCGAAAGGTTTGTTCAGGCGCTCGATGACGCGGCGGGAGAGGTGCTGATTGATGAATTCCTGCAGGGCTTCGCCTTTCAGGAAGCCGCGTCCGCCCAGCGTCCAGTCTGCGAAAACCTTTTCATCGAGTTGTTGCGCCAGTTTCTGCATCTGGAAGGGGTCGAAGCCACCGGCATACAAGGCGCCCACCACGGCGCCGGCGCTGGTGCCGACCACCATGTCCGGCACGATGCCATGCGATTCGAGCACCTTGATCACGCCAATGTGGGCAAATCCGCGTGCGGCACCGCCCCCTAGCGCCAGCGCAATCCGGGGTTTGGCGGCACTGGTCGTGAGCGGTGTCGGCGCTGCAGGGCGTACCAGTTCGCCCGGCGTGCAGGCGGCAATGAGCAGCGTGGCGCCGGCCAGCAAAAACTGACGGCGTGCGGCAAAAACGGGATTGGACTGAGACACGGGCGTGGGGCGTAACGGCAGAAAAGCGTGCATTCTAGCGCTGCGCCCGAGGCCACTGCGTAACAGTCCGTAGCGGTGCGTGCCAATCTGCCCGGTAAGTTGAGCGCCGTCGACAAGGCAACGGGCCATGACAGGATGGCCCGTTGGCGCTCCCCGGCTAAACCGGGGGCAAGCTGGCGATGCCAGCGATGAATTTACTGCGGGTTACCCGGTGCGCCGGCCCCGGGACCCCCTGCACCAGGACCACCGGCACCAGGACCGCGTTTGCTACCCTGACGCGGACCACGCATGCCCTGGGCGTCAAAGGTTGCTTTCTGCTCCGGCGTCAGTTGAGCGTAGAACTCCTTCATGGCTGCCACGTGCTTGCCCATGGCTTCCTGCTGTTGCTTCTGGACGGCCAGCATTTTTTCGGCGCGTTCCGGGGCGGGCAGCTTGGCAAATTCGGCCGGGTCAGGGCGTTGACCGCCGGCCTGGGCCGGATGCGAGCTCTGGAACAGTTCCCAGGCTTTTTCCTGTTGCGGTGTCAGCTTCAGGGCATCGTGCAGGCGTTGCTGATGCTGCTTCATGCGGTCTGCCTGGCGTCCTTCAGCCTGCGGACGCCCCATCGGGCCACCCATGCAGTCGGCGGGTTGGGCAAAACCCGGTGCAGCGGTCAGTGCGCCCATGGCAAAAAGACTCAGTGCGGCCAGTCGGAATTTGGTGTGCTTCAACATGATGTGCTCCTTTCGGCGGGTCATCTGCGGCGAGTGCCGCGCTGGAGACCATTAGACTGCAGAGATGTAAGCGAGGTATGTGCGCTGGGCATTGAGTTGTTGCAAGGTGTTTCTGACGGCAATTGAAAATAAATTTGTCATTTTGGTTATTGTTGGAATAAATGCATAATCCGCTATGCCCAATCCATGCAGGGTTGTCATTGCATGATGGCTTCGGCAACGACACGACGCACAATGCCTATCTCGAGCTGAAGGGACGTAGTGCTCGTTCATGAGGCATCGCGGCTTGGTTGGGGGGAGCGCGTCATCATGCGCTGGCGTACCAAAGGCCAAGCATGTGGGGCAGATACGATTGATGAGGGGACTCAATGGCTCGTGGTTCGACCAACGCATGGCGCGATGCGCGCCTGTTGAAGCTGTACGGTGTGATGGGGACCTTGCTCGTCTTGCTGTGGGGGGGCATTTTTCTCGATGTGGAGCGAGCCCGGGGGGAGTTGCTGTCCAGAAATCATGATGATTTGAAAAATCTGGCCCTGGCGTTTGCCATGCAGATCGAGTCATCCGTGAAAACAATCGATGTCACCCTCATTGACCTTCGCGATCAATGGGAAGGGGATGGCGAGCGCTTCGCCAAAGCAGTCCGGCAGCGTCAGGAATACCTCAAGCGCGAACTGGCATTTCAGGTGGCCGTGATCGACGCCAGCGGCACGCTGGCCTTTTCGAGCCTTGAGCAGCCGGCCAAACCCCTGGATCTCAGCGACCGCGAACACTTCAAGGTACATCGGCAGCGTAGCGTGGATGAACTCTTCATCAGCAAGCCGCTGCTCGGGCGTGTTTCCAACCGCTGGTCCATCCAGTTCACCCGACCGATCTATGACTCGCACGGCACGTTCTCCGGGGTGGTGGTCCTGTCGGTATCCCCCGAATATTTCAGTCGTTTTTACCGATCCATCCAGCTTTCTGGCGACAGCATCATCAGTGTGGTGCGGCAGGAGGGGGAAATTCTCTCTCGTTATCCCAATCCCGAGAGTGCCTTGGGTAAAAGTCTGACCGATGCCCCGTATTTGTCAGCCCTGTCGCCCGATTCGGGTGTTTTTGAGCGTCAGTCCCAGGTGGATGGTTTCAACCGGATGTACGCCTGGCGAAAAATCGAGAGCCATAACCTGGTTGTGGTCGTAGGGCATGCGGTGTGGGAAATGATGCGTCCTTACCAGGATCAGCGTTCCCGTGCCATGCTCGCCGGGGGCGGGATATCAGCACTGCTCTTGTTGGTTGGCTACCTGAGTTTCCGTTCGAACAAGCAGCGATTGGCCGAAGAGGTCTTGCTGGCAGAGAACGAGGAGCGCTGGCGCCTGGCCCTTGAGGCCGCCGGTGATGGGGTTTGGGATTGGGATATGGCGCACAACCGTGTGCTCTTTTCCCGAGGCTGGAAAACGATGCTTGGCTACAGTGAAGCCGAAATCGGGAGCGAACTGGATGAGTGGAAGAAACGGGTGCATCCAGATGATATGAGCTCTGTGCTGGATGATCTGGAGCGTCATTTCGCCGGGGAGGCCCCCTTTTATACCAATGAGCATCGTGTTCTGAGCAAGGACGGTAGCTGGAAATGGATTCTTGACCGTGGGATGGTCATTGAACGTGATGCCGATGGCCGGCCGCTGCGCATGGTGGGTACGCATACCGACATCTCGGCCCGCAAGCAGATGGAGGATATGCTGACGAAACTGGCCACCACCGATGGTCTGACCGGGCTGGATAACCGGCGATGTTTCCTGGAAAAACTGGACAGCGAGATGGTGCGGGTGAAACGTTACGCTCATTCACAGGCTTCAGTGCTCATGGCGGACATTGACTTCTTCAAGCGGGTCAATGACACCCATGGCCATGCGGCGGGCGATGCTGCCTTGTTGCACGTGGCTAAACTTCTCCGTGGTGCCGTGCGTCAATCCGATACGGTGGGCCGTTTGGGCGGCGAAGAGTTCGCTGTGCTTCTGCCTGAAACCAGTATGGGGAATGCGGAGCAGTTTGCCCAACGTGTGTGCGCCATGCTGCGTGAGACGCCGGTTCAGTTTGGCGAGATAGTGATCCCGCTCACGATCAGTATCGGCGTGACCACGATTGCCGAAGTCGACCAAGGGCCGGAGCAAATTTTGAATCGGGCGGATCTGGCCTTGTATGAGGCAAAGCGGCGCGGGCGCGACCGGGTGGTGTCGAACCATGATGCGGTTCAACCATCGAGCAACACTGCAGATTTCAGCATCTAGGACTGGACAGCCCTTCCGTCTTCGGCCTGGCATGCCGCCGGGGCATGCGCGGCTGTCCTCGTGCCCCGAACTGCACTACTGATCGCTGGATTAGTAAAACACCCGGTTCAGATCCAGGCTGGCGCGTTGGCCGATGTCCTGGCGGTGTGCGCTGAGCCAGCGCCGGGCATGCTGGCTACCGAGATCGCGCAGCGTTTCGAAGAAAGGCAGATTAACCGCGAGTTTGCTTTCAGCCGGAAACTCGCTGAGCACGTGATCGCCGGCAATGGCGTGGAAGCGCAGGCGGGCGATGCGGCGTTCGAATTTGCCGAAGGGCAGCCAGTCCGGCAAGCGCGGCGTGCCGATCTGTTCGCGCATGTGGGCGAACATGCGCATTTCGCGCAGGAAGGTGGCGTTGAAGGCGAGTTCGCGCAGGCGCTGGCGGATGTCGGTCGCGGAATAGGGCGTTTCGTTGTAATGCAGGGGTGTCAGCAGGACCAGCAGGATATCGGGTGACGGGCAGTGATGGAGCAGCGGAAAGACCGCCGGATTGGCGCTGTAGCCGCCATCCCAGTAGGGCTCGCCATCGATGGTCACGGTGTGGTGGATGGTCGGCAGGCAGGCGGAGGCGAGGAAGCTGTCGGCGCTCAACTCCGGATTGCGGAAGATGCGGACCTTGCCGGAGTTGGCATGGGTGGCGGCAATGAACAACTGGATCGGGCACTCGCGGCGCAGGCGCTCGAAATCGAACTGGGCATGCAGGACATCACGCAGGGGGTTCAGATCGAGCGGGTTGAGTTGTTCGGGCGACAGGTGGTCGCTCCATTGCAACATCATTTTCATGGCCGGGGCCATGCTGCCCTGCAAGGCCTTGGGCAGTGAAAAGGGGGCGGATTGCGCGGCGACGGCCTGCCAGAAATCGGCCAGGGCGCGGCGTGCACCGTCGCGCCCGCCCTGCATCCAGCCGTGCGCCAGACAGAGGGCATTCATCGCCCCCGCGCTGGTGCCGCTCACCCCTTCAATCGGAAAGTCGCTTTCGCCGAGCAGGGCGTCAAGGACGCCCCAGGTAAAGGCACCATGTGCGCCCCCACCTTGTAATGCCAGATTGAGGGGGGCGCGCATGCAGGGCTCCTTTTAAACGTCGGCTTCGACCAGGCCGCCGTCTTTTTCCATCCAGGCGCGGCGTCCGGCGGCTTCGCCCTTGCCCATGAGCAGGGTGAAGGTCGTGTGCATCTCCCGGATGGTCTCCCGACCGGCCTGGAACGGTACGAGGCGGCGGGTGTCCGGGCAGAGCGTGGTTTCCCAGAGCTGGTCCGGGTTCATCTCGCCCAGACCTTTGAATCGGGAGACGGTGATGCGGCTTTCGTTGATGCCTTCCTCGCGCAGCTTGTGCAGGGTTTGCTGCTTTTCGGCTTCGTCCAGGCAATAGACCTTGCGCGTGTGACCCTTGGCTTCGACATCGACGCGGAAGAGCGGCGGCTGGGCGACATGGACATGGCCTTTTTCGACCAGCGCCGGGAAGTGTTTGAGGAAGAGGGTGAAGAGCAACACCTGGATGTGCGAGCCATCCACGTCCGCATCGGACATCACGATGATGCGGCCATAACGCAGGCCGGAGAGGTCGACCGTGTCCATCTGGTCGATGCCGTGCGGGTCGACGCCGACGGCGACGGAAATGTCATGCACTTCGTTATTCTTGAACAACTGGTCGCGCTCGACCTCCCAGGTGTTGAGCACCTTGCCGCGCAGCGGCAGAACGGCCTGGGTTTCCTTGTCGCGGCCCTGCTTGGCGGAGCCGCCGGCAGAGTCGCCCTCGACGAGGAAAATCTCGTTGCGGGCAATGTCGTCGGATTCGCAATCGGTCAGCTTGCCGGGCAGGGTGGCGATGCCGGAGGACTTCTTCTTTTCGACCTTCTGGGTCGACTTGAGGCGGTTCTGCGCGGCCTTGACGGCGAGCTCGGCGATTTTCTTGCCGAAATCGGCATGGCTGTTCAGCCACAGCTCGAACGGGTCGCGCACCATCTGCGAGACCAGCTTGTAGGCATCGCGGCTGGTCAGTTTTTCCTTGGTCTGGCCCTGGAACTGCGGATCGAGCACCTTGGCCGAGAGCAGGTAGGTCATCTTGCCGCAGACGTCTTCCTGCGCCAGCTTGACCTTGGCGGGCAGGATGGCGTGGTGCTCGGCAAAGGCTTTCACGGCCTCGAAGACGCCGGCTTTCAAGCCGGCTTCATGGGTGCCGCCGTCCAGCGTCGGGATCAGGTTGACATAGCTTTCCGGCTTGCCGCCGCCTTCCTCGAACCAGGCCAGCGCCCAGGTGGCGCCTTCACCGACGGCAAAACCGTTTTCTGTCTCGACATATTTTTCACCCACGAAAATTGGCGCCACGGGCTGGCCGACCATCATTTCGCTCAGATAATCGGCCATGCCGTTCTGGTAGCACCAGGTTTTCTTGTCCTGGCCTTCAATCTCCAGTTCAACG
This sequence comes from Dechloromonas sp. ZS-1, assembly GCF_039649255.1. NCBI lineage: Bacteria > Pseudomonadati > Pseudomonadota > Betaproteobacteria > Rhodocyclales > Azonexaceae > Dechloromonas > Dechloromonas sp. ZS-1. The sequence goes on from NZ_JBDIYD010000009.1 coordinate 36,221, forward strand.
GTGACATTGGGCATGAGCACAGCCTTGGAACGCAGCAGGTGCTCCAACTGACCGAGATTGACCTTGGGCGAATCGAAATACTTGGGATCCGGCGAAATGCGCACCGTGGTGCCGGTCGTGCGCGGGCCGACATCGCCGATACGGGCCAGCGGCTCGACCACGAAGCCATCGGCAAAAGCAATTTTATGCACGCCGCCGCCGCGCTTGATCTCGACTTCCAGCCGGGTCGACAAGGCGTTGGTCACCGAGACACCGACGCCATGCAAACCGCCCGAGAAGCGGTAGGCGTTGCCCGATTCCTTCTTGTTGAACTTGCCGCCCGCGTGCAGCTTGCAGAAGACCAGTTCGACGGCCGGCTTGCCTTCTTCCGGATGGATCTCGACGGGAATGCCACGCCCGTTATCCGAGACTTCAATGAGGCCATCCGCCTGGATGCGCACCGCGATCTTCTTGGCAAAACCGGCCAGCGCCTCGTCTGCCGCGTTGTCGATGACCTCCTGCACGATATGGGTCGGGCAGGTGGTCCGGGTGTACATCCCGGGGCGTTCCTTGACGGGTTCGAGGTCCTTGAGGACGCGGATGGATGAAGCGGAATAGTCGGACATGTGTGGCTCGAATGTGGTGCAAATTTCGGGTGATAATGCCGGTCGACCGCCGGAAGGCTGTCGCGGAACCGGATTCTAACCGCGAGCGGCCGGATGGCGCAGCCCCCATTACAGATACCGATAAGGATGCCCCACCATGAACATTGCCCAGATTGCCACGACCCGTCGCACCTGCAAGGCCTTCGATCCGGCCCGCAAGATCGATGCGGCCGTGCTGGCGGACCTGAAGACCGTGCTGCGCTATGCGCCGTCCTCGGTCAATAGCCAGCCCTGGCACTTCGTCATCGCCGGCAGCGACGCCGGAAAGGAAACCCTGGCCGCCACGCTGGACGGCGCCTTTGCCTACAATGCCGGCAAGGTCCGCGGTGCCTCGCACGTCGTGGTTTTCTGCGCCCGCACCACGCTCGATGACACCCACCTCAACACGCTTCTCGCCCAGGAAGAAAGCGACGGCCGCTTCGCCACCCCGGAAGCCAAGGCCGGCCAGGCCAACTCGCGCGGTTTCTACGTCACCCTGCATCGTGACCAGTTGAACGACCTGGATGCCTGGGCCGATCGTCAGATCTACATCGCCCTCGGCAACCTCTTGCAAGCCGCCGCCGCTGTCGGCGTCGACGCCTGCCCGATGGAAGGCATCGACGTCGCCGCCCTCGACACCGCCCTCGGCCTGCCGGAAAAGGGCCTGCGCGCCGTCGTGATGTGCGCCCTGGGTTACAGCAGCGAGCAGGATTTCAACGCCAAACTGCCGAAATCCCGCCTGCCGGCCGAGGTGGTTTTCAGCGAAATCTGACGGTCGACCGTCGCCAGGCGCCATCAACCCGATGGCGCCCCCTGTCACGCCCTGCAACGGGGCGTGATACTGAAGCTGGCTTAGCGATTCCGCCCTGGCCCCATTCCGCTTCCGGGGCCTACGCCACGACCTTGTCCGGCGCCTTGGGCTGGTGGTGTGTCCGGCAAGGTAACCCCTTTTTCCTTCGCACGCAGTTGCATTTGCTCATGATGTTGCAGCCTGACTTGCTCTCGCTCTTCTACAGTTTTCGCGGCCCGCAACTTATTGCGATGCTCGATGCGCTCCTGTTTGGACATCAACTGGCTGCCATAAATTGGAGCATCTGCGGCGAAGGATGCTGTAGAGGCCATCAAGCCTAGCGCGATAGCAGACAGCGCAATTTTTACGGTTTTCTTGGTCATTTTTCTCTCCCAAACAATATCCATACACCATGATGAATTTCAGATGAAGCTGGCGGAATGCGTTTTTTCATCCCGTCAATTCACTTATAGCCCTCATGACAGAGAAATCCAGCACCGTAACAAAACGTTGCATTTGACATAGGCTGAGTAGCTGTAGGACGTTTCTCGTAAGGGGAAGATGGAATAATGGCCTTGGTGAACGAGTGAAGTTAGATGTCCGTTCCTCGACAAAAGCTCGGCAATGCGTCGTAACAAGCTTTTAAGGGGCTGTCACCGACGCACGTGTAAGCACAGCGAGGAGGCTGTGTTTACTGCCGTACTTCCCGCAGGTTGTCCGGGGCGGTGCTGGTGTCGGTGCTGCGGAAGGGGTTGATGTCGAGGCCGCCGCGGCGGGTGTAGCGGGCGTAGACCGAGAGGGTGCGCGGGGCGCACTGGCGCATGAGGTCGGTGAAGATGCGCTCGACGCATTGTTCGTGGAACTCGTTGTGCTCGCGGAAGGAGACGATGTAGCGGAGCAGGCCGGCGTGGTCGAGCGGGCGGCCGCGGTAGCGGATCACGACCATGGCCCAGTCCGGCTGGCCGGTGACCAGGCAGTTGGATTTGAGCAGGTGGGAGTAGAGCGTTTCTTCGACTTCCGGACCGTCGACCGTCGCCAGCAGGTGCGGGGCGGGCTGGTAGTTGTCGCAGGCAATATCCATCGTGTCGAGCAGGGTGCCGTCGGGGTAGGTGACGCCGACTTGCGGTTGTTGTTCCAGTGGCAGCAGTTCAACCTGAACCGGTGCGCCGGCGGCGGCGGAGAGGTCGCGCATGAGCGTGGCACGCACGGTTTCGCTGTCCGGGTAGGCGGTCTGGTTGAGCGAATTCAGGTAGAGCTTGAAGGATTTGGATTCGATCAGGTTGGGGCTGCTGGCCGGTACGCGGAAGGTGGCGAGGGCGACGACCGGCTTGCCTTTCGGGTTGAGCCAGGAGACTTCGTAGCCGTTCCAGATGTCCTCGCCCAAAAAGGGCAGGTGCGTGCCGTCGATGCCGATTTCGTCCCGCTTGATCTGGCGCGGAATCGGGTAGAGGAGTTCCGGGGCGTAGTCGCTGCGGTAGGCCGTGGTCTTGCCAAGCGGCGAGTGCTGGCTGGGGTCGGTGCGCTGTGTCATTGCGCCATTTTACCTGAGCCGCCGGGTGGCTCAGAAGATGCCCAGGGCCAGGCCGCCGGCGATGGCTGCGCCCAATTCGCGGCAGGCGTCGAGGTCGACCGTCGGGATCTGCTTGGGATTCAGGATGGCCTCCGGCGTTTGGGCGTGGGTGCAGATGATGAGGGGCGGGGCGGCGGATTTGAGGCGCCAGCCGGTGGCGATGCGTTCGATCTGCCGGGCTGCGCCCTGGCCGTCGCTGCCGGCGCAGATGAGGCTCGCGTAGGGGCGGCCATTGAGTTGCTCGAGGGCCGGGTAATAGGTCCGGTCGAAAAAATCCTTGAGCAGGCCGCTCATGCTGCCCAGCGTTTCCGGGGTGGCAAACAGGTAGCCCGCCGCGTGCAGGACATCGTCAACATGGGTGTCGCGCGCATGCTTGACCAGCACCCGGATGCCGAGCTCGGTGAGGGCGCCGTCGGCTGCGGCCATCACCATCTGGCGGGTGCAGCCGGTGAGGGAGTGATAAACGATGAGCAGCGTTTTCATGACAGTCATTGTGCCTATTTTTTCGTGCGCGTGAAGTCTGGACCGATGTGCCCTCGGGTAGACTGCCGGCATTGAAAAATGCCGTGATCCTGCGGTCGACCGCAGGACAACGCCCAAAATGAGAGGAACCCCGATGGCCGGTGCCAGCCTGCTTGCCCTGATTGACGATATTGCCAGCGTGCTGGATGACGTGGCCTTGATGACCAAGGTGGCCGCCAAGAAGACGGCGGGGGTGCTCGGTGATGATCTGGCGCTCAATGCCCAGCAGGTGGCGGGTGTGCGCGCCGAACGCGAATTGCCGGTGGTCTGGGCGGTGGCACTTGGCTCCCTGAAAAACAAGCTGATTCTGGTGCCGGCCGCGCTGGCGATCAGTGCCATCCTGCCGCAGGCGGTCTTGCCGCTGCTCATGCTGGGCGGGCTGTATCTCTGCTTCGAGGGGGTGGAAAAGCTTCTGCACAAAGCTTCGCCCCAGGAGCACGCCGCCGAGAAGGCCGCCCTGGACGATCCGGGCATCGATATGGCGACCTTTGAAGCGGAGAAGATCCAGGGCGCCATCCGCACCGATTTCGTGCTGTCGGCGGAAATCATCGTCATTGCGCTCGGTACCGTGGCGGACCGGCCCTTCATGACGCAATTGAGCGTGCTGGCGGGCATCGGGCTGCTCATGACCGTGGGGGTGTATGGCGTGGTGGCCGGGATCGTCAAGCTCGACGATCTGGGTTTCTACCTGCTGAAAAAGCCGCAGCGGGCGCTGCAGCGCGTTGGCCAGGGGCTGGTCCTGGCGGCGCCCAAACTGATGAAACTGCTGACGGTGCTCGGCACGGCGGCGATGTTCATGGTCGGCGGCGGTATTCTGGTGCATGGCCTGCCGCCGGTGCATCATGTGGTGGCGGATTTTGTCGCAGCGAGCGGCAAGCTCGGCATGGTGGTTGAAAGCGGGCTGGCCATGGTCGTCGGTCTGGTGGGCGGTAGCCTGGCCGTGGCCGGGATGTTCCTGCTCCAGTGGTTACGGGGCGCACAACGGGAGGCAGCATGAGCAAGGCATTGCGTTTGTCGGAAAAATGGTTCCGCTTCGGCCTCTGGCTGGTGGCGGTGGTGTTTGCCAGCTTCCTGATTGGCCTGGGGAATAACCTGGTGGCCAATCTGCCCAAGGTCGAGCATTACCCGCAGCTGGAAGACTACATTGATCAGCCGGCGGCGCAGAAGGCCCGGCAGCAGATTCGTCAGGCCGAGGAAACGGCGCGGACGGCCCAGGAGGCGCACGATCAGGCGCAGTTGAAACTGAACGCGGCCCGTGCCAACGCTGCTACGGCGCGCGACACCTTCAACGGCTGGCTCTCAACCCGCCATGCCACGCAGCGGCCGGATCAGGATGCTGAACTGATCGCCAGGACGCGTGCGCTGGAAGAGTTGAAAGTGCTCGAACGCAAAGCCTTGTCCGATGTGGAGCGCGTCCAGCAGGTGCTGCTGGATGCCCGTCAGGCCGAAGCGCAGGCGCGGCGCAATTTGCAGACGCTGGAAAACGATGCCTCCGGCGCGTTGACCGCCGCCTTGCAGGCGCAGGAGTTGCGCGTCTTTGGCTATCGCCTGGCACTGACCCTGCCGCTGCTCGGCATCGCCGGCTGGCTGTTTGCGAAAAAGCGGCAGAGCACCTGGTGGCCCTTTGTCTGGGGCTTCATCTACTTTGCGCTGTTTGCCTTCTTTGTCGAACTGGTGCCGTATCTGCCGAGCTATGGCGGCTACGTGCGCTCGGTGGTCGGCATCTTGCTCACCGTGCTGGTCGGCCGCTACGCGATCCTCGCCCTGAACCGGTATCTGGAGCGCCAGAAGCAGGCCGAAGCCCTGCCCGATGTCGAGCGTCGGCGCGAACTCTCCTACGACACGGCGCTGGCCCGTCTGGGCAAAAAAGTCTGCCCGGGCTGCGAGCGCCCGGTGGATCTCACGAACACGAGCATCGATTACTGCCCGCATTGCGGGATTTGCCTGTTCGACCACTGCGGCGCCTGCGAGACCCGCAAGAGCGCCTTCGCCCGTTTCTGTCATGCCTGCGGCGCCGCCGCGAAGGATGCGGTGCAGGGCTGAAACAGATTGCGTTGATACGTAAAGACAGCAATCTGCCGGGGCAGTAACCGTGCGTTCCTGGCGGCGGTTTTTGCTGCTTCCCGACGGTCGACTATTGGCATGGGGCTGATTTCAACTGTGCGATATGCGGCAGGATCAGCGGCCGAGGCCGCCGCCCATGCCTCCCCCCATACCACCCATACCACCACCGGGGCCGCCCCGGTTGCCTGAAGGGCCGCCTCGGCCCTCGCGGCCATTGCCGCTGCGTTCCTCTGTAGCACCTGCTGTACTCAAGCCTGAATAAAGTGTCGGTATCGTATTGGGCAGCAGTTGGTCGGCGGTTGCTTGCTGTGATGGGGTCAGTGCAGCGTAAAGGTGATTGGCTGCATCCTCGATGTCCTCCAGTGCAGTCAGGCGATGACGCACCGCATCGACTTTCTGGGCGATCTGTTGCGGCGCCGGACTCCGGCTGGCCCGATAGGGTTGTAACTTCATCTGATCGCTCATCAGGGCACCGATCTTGTCCTGATAGCTGTCCCATAGCACCGCCTGAGTGGGGCTCAGCTTGAGTGCCTCAGCGGTTTGTTGCAGTTGCTGCTGCAGGTTGTTGATGACGCTCCCTGCAGGGACCGCAGCCTCCCTTCGTTCGGGTTCGCTGTAACGATCATGGCCTGGGCTGCCCATCGGCGCGCAACCGGCCATACTGAGGGAGGCTGCAAGTAAATAAGGGCGTATTGAGAGGCGAGGCTGTGTCATGGCGCGTCATCCGGTTCTGTGAGGCCGGGTATTGTTGTTCCGCATTCCGTTAAGCGCGGTTAAGCAGTGGTAACGCTTTGTTCGGATGCTCTGGGTCGGCGTTTTTGCTACCCTCGCGCCATGCCGATCCATCAGACCCTCAAGGGGGCGCAGGTGCCGGTCCATATCTGGACTGATGACATCGATGACGCTTCCCGCCAGCAGCTTGCCAACATCGCGGCCTTGCCCTTCATCCACCATCATGTGGCGGCCATGCCGGATGTACATCTCGGTATTGGTGCCACCATCGGTTCGGTGATCGCCACGCATCAGGCCATCGTGCCGGCTGCGGCGGGGGTCGATCTGGGCTGTGGCATGGTGGCCTGCCGCTTGTCGCTGAATGCCCGGCAACTCGACGAAAAGTCGCTGCGCCGCGTGTTCGATCAGATCAGCCGCGATGTGCCCGTCGGCAAAGCCCAGCATGAGGATGCACGTGCGCTGCAGCACCAGGCGCAGCCCTTCGAAACCGGCCTCAATGCCCTGATGGCCCGGCATCCGCAACTCCTGAAGCGCTTTGGCCGTTATTCGAAGTGGGTCAATCAGCTGGGGACGCTGGGGGGCGGCAATCATTTCATCGAGGTCTGTCTCGATGAGGCCGATCAGGTCTGGGTCATGCTGCATTCAGGCAGCCGGGGCATTGGCAATGCGCTCGCCAGCTATTTCATCGAATTGGCCCGGGAAGACATGCTGCGCCAGGAGATTCACCTGCCGGACCGGGATCTGGCTTATTTCAAGGAAGGCAGCGCCCGTTTTGACGATTACGTTGAGGCCGTACTCTGGGCGCAGACCTACGCCTTTGCCAACCGGGAATGCATGCTCGATCTGGTCCTGCGCGGCATGGAGCGCCATTTGCCGGCCTTTACGGTGACCGGCGAAGTGGTCAATTGCCACCACAACTATGTGGCGCGTGAGCGCCACTATGGCAAGCATGTATGGGTGACGCGCAAGGGGGCGATCCTGGCGGGGCAGGGCGAACTGGGCATCGTGCCCGGTAGCATGGGGGCGCGCAGCTACATCGTGCGCGGCAAGGGCAATGCAGAGAGCTTCTGCTCCAGTGCCCACGGTGCGGGGCGTCGCATGAGCCGCAACGCGGCCGCCCGCAGTTTTGTCGAAGCCGATTTGCGGCGCCAGACCGAAGGCGTGATCTGCCGCAAGGACAAGGGGGTCATCGACGAAATTCCCGCCGCCTACAAAGACATCGACGCCGTGATGGCCAATCAGCGTGATCTGACGGAGATCGTGCATACCTTGAAGCAGGTGGTCTGCGTCAAGGGCTAAGGGTTTATTGCCCGTCCAGTCCCTCGGCGTAGCCGGGGGGCGCGGCTGTGCCGGTCGGCGCATGCGCCTCGCCATTGCTGTAAAACTCCTTGCGCCCCCGGCCATGCTGTTTGGCGCGGTACATCGCCTCATCGGCGTGCGCGAGCAGGGTGGCGGAATCTGCGCCATCAATCGGAAACTGGCTGATGCCGATGGAAACGCTGATATGGAGTTCAATGCCGCGCACACAGATTGGCTGTTCGATGCAGGCAATGATCTTGTCGGCAACCAGGGAGAGACTTTCTCGGCCCTGAGCATCGCTGATCAGCAGGGTGAATTCGTCGCCGCTACGCCGTGAAACGGTGTCCGTTTCGCGCAGCACTTCCTGCAGGCGGCGAGCCACTTCACGCAGGAGCTGATCACCGACATCGTGCCCATAGCGATCATTGACCGGCTTGAAATGGTCGAGGTCTAGGAACATCACGCCGACCATCAGGTTGTGGCGCTGCGCGTGGGCGATTTCCTGTTGCAGGCGGTCGTCGAACAACATGCGGTTGGGCAGCTGGGTGAGCAGGTCGTGATAGGCCAGTGTGGTCAGATGTGCTTCATGCTTGCGGTTCAGCGTGACATCGGAAATGGTCACGATCTGCAAGGCGCGGCCACCGAACTCACCGTCCTGGCGGACGCTTTCAGCCATGAAGGTGGCCCCGTCACGGCATTTTCCGATCTGGTTGCCATCGCTGCCGTGGAGCAGGGATTTCAGTGGCAGTCCATTCAATTCGCCCGCACCGTAACCGAACATGTTTTCGGCCGTCCGGTTGGCCTGTACCACCTGGTGGGCTTCGTCGAGGACCAGAATGCTTGCGCTGACGCGGTTGATGATCTCGTCCAGCAAGTCCTTCTGTTGGTCGGTGGCCTTCATCCGCCGCTGATACAACACTAGCGCAACGAGGGCGTTGAGCAGGGCAAGCAGGAAGGCCACGCTCTGGACCAGGCGCACCTGTTGCGCTTCGTGCTGCGTTTCGCGCTCCAGCTCGCTGGTCAGGCGGTTCATCAGGCTCAGCAATTGCAGGTTGTAGCGCTCGGCTGCCGTGACTGCCGCCGGCAGGGCGTGCAGCAGCTGGGTGCCATCGGCTTCGAGGACGGCGACGATGCGTTCGCGATAGGGGGCCCAGACATGGTTGGCTTCTTCAACCAGATAACGCGCTGCCTGGCCGCTGACTGCCGGGAGGAAGATTTCCTGCTCGGTGCCGCTCTGGGTGATGTGGCCTTCGCTGAAGCCGCGCAGAGTGTCGTCGAACAGCCGGAAGGTGAGTTGCAGTTCCTGCAGGCCGTTGGCGGTGGGTTCGTCTCGTTTGAGGGTATTGTCGAGTTGGAGCAGGGTTTTGACCATGCGCTGGGACAGCATGCGCTGCCGCCCGGCCAGGTTGATGCCGACTGCCTGCGACTCGATGCGCATGGTGACCCAGATATTCAGGCCGAGGGTCAAAAAATCGAAACAGAGGAACAGCACGATCGCAATGACCGTGGCCCGCGAGTGTTTCGGGATGGACATCAAGCTCATATGAAAATGATAGTACAGGCCAGCAAAATGGCATACCGGGGTAAACGCCCAGGGGAGAAGGCCTTTAGAATGCGCTTTTCCATTTTGCCGTTTTCCTGATCATGGCCCGCATTCAGATCGATTTGCCCGAGTCCTTCCTGTTTTCAACGGAAATCCCCATTTACATCCAGCATATCAATTACGGCCATCACGTCGATAATGCCGGTCTGCTCTCTCTGGTGGCCGAGGGGCGGGTGCGTTTCCTGAAGTCGATGGGCTATACCGAACTCGATACGGAAGGTTGTGGCCTGATCGTGGCGGATGCGGCGGTGCAGTATCGCTCCGAAGCGTTTCATGGCGAAACCCTGGTCGCGGATTTTGCCGTGGCCGATTTCAACAAATATGGCTGTGATTTTGTCTGGCGCCTGCTGGATAAGGCCAGCGGGCGCGAAGTGGCGCGCGGCAAGCACGGGATCATGTTCTTCGATTACACGGCCCGCAAGCCGGCCCTGTTGCCGCAGGCTTTCGTCGATCGCGTTTCCGGCCAGCGCGGGGCATGATCCCCATCCGCTACGTCGAACCGGTTTTTCGCCCGCCGAGCGAAGCCGAGTCGCTGATCCTGCCGGTGACCGATGGCTGTTCGTGGAACCAGTGCACCTTCTGCGAGATGTACACCGCGCCGCAAAAGGCTTTTCGGGCGCGTAGCGAGGACGAGGTGCTGGAAAGCATTCGCCGGACAGGGGCTCTGTACGGGGATCAGGTCCGGCGCGTCTTTCTGGCCGATGGTGATGCGCTGGTGCTGCCGACCCGCCGTCTGCTCACCATTCTGGCGGCGATCCGCACCCATATGCCGGCGGTGCGCCGTGTTTCCGCCTATTGCCTGCCGCGCAACCTGCGCAAGAAAACGCAGGCCGAGGTCGATGCCCTGGCTGCAGCTGGCTTGAAAATGGTCTATGTCGGCGCCGAGTCCGGCGACGATACGGTCCTGGCGGCGGTCAACAAGGGCGAAACCTTCGATTCCACACGGTCTGCGCTCGACATGCTGGGGGCGGCCGGGATCACCCGCTCCGTAATGATCCTCAATGGCCTGGGCGGCACGGCGCACAGCGAGGCGCATGCCATGGCCTCGGCCCGGCTCGCCAATCTGACCCAGCCGGAATACCTCTCGACGCTGGTCGTCAGCTTTCCCAAGGGGGAGCAACGCTTCCGGGCTGATTTCCCGGATTGGGAACCGCTTGATCAGCTCGCCTTGTTCCGTGAGATGGAAGTCTTTCTGTCGGCACTTGAGTTGAAGCGCACGGTTTTTCGCAGCGACCATGCCTCCAACTGGCTGGTCCTCAAGGGGACGCTGGGGGCCGATAAGGCGCGTCTGCTGGCGGAGGTGCGGTCGGCCATCGCTCAGCCTGAGCATGCGCCGCTTCGTCCGGCCTGGATGCGCGGTCTGTAAAACACGCCTATTCCGACGGTCGACCGTCGGAATAGGGCGAAATCGATCTGGTCAGGGCCTTGGTGCAGGCTGAAGCCCGCTTGGCTCCAACCGGTGCTTCAGCGTTCTGATCGGCTGCCGAAGGCGGGCAGGGTGAGGTGGTAGCGCATGGCCAGCAGGCGCAGGACCAGCACAACGGCCATTGCCACCCAGGAGGCGTCGATGGCATGGAAGCCGACAGCCTGCAGCCCGATCAGGGTCATCGCCCCGAGCCAGGCAGCGCTGGCATAGAGTTCCCCTTTGAGGAAAACAAGCGGGACATCGTTGCACAGGATGTCGCGAATGACGCCCCCCAGCACCCCGGTGATCATGCCCATCAGGCTGGCGACCAGCCAGGGTGTGTGCCATTGCAGCGCGACTTGGGTTCCCACGACGGTGAAGAGCGCGAGACCGAGGGCATCCGGAATCAGGAAGAGGCGGGGCGGAATGGTCAGCGCGCGCGCCACAAAGAAGGTCAGAAAGCCTGTCCCCAGGGCGACCGTGACATAAGTCTGATCCACCACCCAGAAGACATTGCGGTCGAGCAGCAGGTCGCGCACCGTACCGCCGCCCAGGGCGGTGGCAAAGCCGACGAGCAGGGCGCCGACTAGATCCATCTGCTTGCGCTCTGAATCGAGGACGCCGGTCAGCGCATTGACCGCCACCGCGGCCAGACCGACCCAGTAGAGCAGGGTATCGACGCTCACGTCAGCGCTGACGGTCCTTCATGGCACGCTCGGCCTCGCGCTTGGCATCCTTGTCGGCGGCATCGTGGCGCTTGTCGTGCTGCTTCTTGCCCTTGGCCAGACCGACTTCGAGCTTGATGCGGCCACGCGTGTAATGCAGATCGATGGGCACGAGCGCATAGCCGGCACGTTCCACCTTGCCGATCAGCTTGCTGATCTCGTTGGCGTGCAACAGCAGCTTGCGCGTCCGGGTCGGGTCCGGATTGACGTGGGTGGAGGCGGTGGGCAGCGGCGTGATGTGCATGCCGATCAGGAAAATCTCGCCGTTTTTGATCACGACGTAAGATTCCTTGATGTTCATCCGGCCGGCACGGATGGCCTTGACCTCCCAGCCTTGCAGGGCGAGGCCGGCTTCATACTTCTCTTCGATGAAGAAGTCGTGGAAGGCTTTTTTGTTGACCGTGATGCTCATGCTGCCGGGTGTTCCATTAAAATTCGCGATTCTACAGGATTCAGGAAGACTCACGCCGCATGGCCCTGGTTGAAAAGACCGTACTCATCGAACAATCTGCCGAGCGCATGTTCGAACTCGTCGACCGTTGCGAGGATTACCCCGCCTTCCTGCCGTGGTGCAGCAAGACCGAAGTGAAGTTCCGGGATGCGCACAAGACGGTGGGAACGCTGCATATCAATTACCACTCGGTGAAATCATCCTTCACTACGGAGAACGAAAAGGTGTTTCCGCAGAGCATGCTGATCCGCCTGGTCGATGGACCGTTCCGCCGTCTCGAAGGGTCGTGGCATTTCAAACCGCTGGCTGAAAATGCCTGCAAGATCGAGTTCCGGCTGCACTACGAGTTTTCCAGCAAGCTGTTCGAGAAAATCATCGGGCCGGTTTTCGGTCACATTGCCAATACCTTTGTCGATGCCTTCGTGCGTCGCGCCGCCCAAGTTTATGGAGCCAGCCATGGCTGACCTGATTCAGATTGAAGTGTGTTACCCCTTGGCGACCAAGCAGGAGGTCGTTTCCCTCAAGGTACCGGCGGGCACCACCGTTCAGGCTGCCATCGAGGCTTCCGGCCTGCTTGCCAAGTACCCGGAGATCGATCTCAAGAAAAACAAGCTGGGCATCTGGAACAAGTTGGCCAAGGTGGACGCGGTGCTGCGCGACAAGGATCGCGTTGAAGTTTACCGGCCCTTGATTGCCGATCCGAAAGAAGTCCGCAAGCAGCGGGCGGCGGAAGGCAAGGTCATGAAAAAAGGCGCGGGCGAGGCTGAGGCGGGCACCGAAGCCTGAGTCTGTTGAATCCAGCCGCCCTGCCGGATACCGGGTGGGCATGAAAAAGCCGGGGCTGGCCCCGGCTTTTTTGCGTCCGTATGTTGCGCGCGATTATTTGCAGGTTTCCGCCACCAGGCGACGGGCGCGTTCGATTTCCTGGGCGCGCTGGTTGGCGTCGAGGGTCTGTTTTTCGCCTGTTTCGCTGGCCATGGAAACGGCCTGGTCAGACTCCAGCATGGCCAGGTTGCGGCGGGCGCGCTCGCAAACTTCCTGGCGCTCGCGGGCGGCGGCCTGTTCTTTCTCCGCTTTTTCAGCCTTTTCCTTGGCTTCCTGCTGGCGCTTTCTGAACTCGGCTTCTTTTTCAGCCGTGGTTTTGGGGGCGGCCGGTTGTGCCGCTGCCGGTGACGCTGCAGCCTGTCCTGGCTGCGCTGCCGGCGCTTGGCCTACTGCAGGGGCAGGGGCCGTGCCCAGCGTGCGGGAATCCTTGGCGTTGCGCGGGGGCGGGGAGTCGGAAATGATGGTGCGGCCATTGGCGTCCCGCCACTGATACGTCTGGGCAACGAGATCAAGGCTGGCGACGGTCGACATCAGGGCAAGGGTAAAAAACGCAAGGTTTCTCATGGGTCTCAAGGTTTTGGCCGGATTTCTGTATAATACGATTTTGTGACCTTGGATTAAAGGCCATGCGACTGCTGCAAAAAGCCCTCACTTTCGACGACGTCCTGCTCGTCCCTGCACATTCCCAAGTCCTGCCGCGCGATGTCAGTCTTGCTACCAAGCTGACCCGCAACATCACCCTGAACATGCCGCTGCTGTCTGCCGCGATGGATACCGTCACGGAAGGCCGTCTCGCCATTGCGCTGGCTCAGGAAGGCGGTATCGGTATCATCCACAAGAACCTCTCCGCCAAGGCCCAGGCTGCCGAAGTGGCCAAGGTGAAGCGTTTCGAGTCCGGTATCCTGAAGGATCCGTACACGGTCCAGCCGAACATGACGGTTCGCGACGTGCTCGAAATCACCCGCCAGCACCGGATTTCCGGTCTGCCGGTGGTCGATAAGGCCGGCAAGGTGGTCGGTATCGTGACCAACCGCGATCTGCGTTTCGAGACCAATCTCGATCAGCCGGTCAAGGCCATCATGACCCCGAAAAAGCGCCTGGTTACGGTCAAGGAAGGCGCCAGCATCGAAGAAGCCAAAGAGCTGATCCGCAAGCATCGCCTGGAGCGCGTGCTGGTCATCGACGATGAATTCAGCCTGCGTGGCCTGATCACCGTCAAGGACATCCTGAAGTCCACCGAACATCCGCTGGCCAACAAGGACGCCACCGGCCGTCTGCGTGCCGGCGCTGCCGTCGGTGTTGGTGCCGGGACCGAAGAGCGCGTCGAACTGCTGGCCGAAGCCGGGATCGACGTGATCGTGGTCGATACGGCACACGGTCATTCCCAGGGCGTGCTGGATCGCGTCAATTGGGTTAAGAAGAATTTCCCGCATATCGAAGTCATCGGCGGCAACATCGCCACGGCCGATGCAGCGCGTGCCCTCGTTGATATGGGTGCCGATGGCGTCAAGGTCGGTATCGGCCCGGGCTCCATCTGTACGACCCGCATCGTGGCCGGTGTCGGCGTGCCGCAGATCACCGCCATCCAGAACGTCTCCGAAGCCCTCAAGGGCACCGGCGTACCGATGATCGCCGACGGCGGCATCCGTTACTCCGGCGACATCGCCAAGGCGATCGCCGCCGGCGCCAATGCCGTGATGCTGGGCGGCCTGTTCGCTGGTACCGAAGAAGCGCCGGGCGAAGTCGAGCTGTTCCAGGGGCGTTCCTACAAGTCCTACCGTGGCATGGGCTCGCTGGGTGCCATGCAGGCCGGTTCTTCCGACCGCTATTTCCAGGACAACACCGCCAACGTCGACAAGTTCGTGCCCGAAGGCATCGAAGGCCGCGTGCCGTACAAGGGCTCGGTCCTCGCCGTCATCCATCAGCTGATGGGCGGCCTGCGTTCCTCGATGGGCTACCTCGGTTGCGCCACCATCGCCGATGTGCATGATCGTGCCTGTTTCGTCGAGATTACCTCGGCCGGCATCCGCGAATCGCACGTGCACGATGTGCAGATCACCAAGGAAGCACCGAACTATCACCTCGATTGATCGCTTCGGCATTCTGCAGGGCGGCTCAAGGAGCCGCCCTTTTCATTCAAGGATTCACTTTTCCGGATTTTTTCAATGAGCCACCAGAAAATCCTCATTCTCGATTTCGGTTCCCAGGTCACCCAGCTGATCGCCCGTCGCGTGCGCGAAGCCAAGGTGTTCTGCGAGATTCACCCCTACGACGTCTCTGACGATTTCATCCGCAATTACGGCGCTCAGGGCATCATTCTCTCCGGCGGTCCGAATTCGGTCACTGAAGGCGACACCCCGCGTGCGCCGAATGTCGTGTTCGAACTGGGCGTCCCGGTCCTCGGCATCTGCTACGGCATGCAGACCATGGCCCAGCAACTGGGTGGCAAGGTGATGACTGCCGAAGCGGCCGGCAAGGCCCGCGAATTCGGTTATTCCGAAGTGCGTGCCCACGGCCATACCGCACTGCTCAAGGACATCGCCGACTTCACCACGGATGAAGGCCACGGCATGCTCAAGGTCTGGATGAGCCACGGTGACTCCGTCATGGAACTGCCGCCGGGTTTCATCAAGATGGCCTCGACGCCGTCCTGCCCGATCGCCGGCATGGCCGACGAGTCGCGCAAGTTCTACGCCGTTCAGTTCCACCCGGAAGTCACCCACACCAAGCAGGGCCGCGCGCTGCTCGAGCGCTTCGTGCATGGTATCTGCGGTTGCGGCACCGACTGGGTCATGGGCGACTACATCGCCGAAGCCGTTGAGGCCATCCGCAAGCAGGTCGGTGACGAAGAAGTCATCCTCGGCCTGTCCGGTGGCGTTGATTCCTCGGTGGCTGCTGCGCTGATCCATCGCGCCATCGGCGACCAGCTGACCTGCGTTTTCGTCGATCATGGCCTGCTGCGCCTGAACGAAGGCGACATGGTCATGGACATGTTCGCCCGCAACCTCGGCGTCAAGGTCATCCGCGTCGATGCCGTGGACGACTTCATGGGCAAGCTGGCCGGTGTGTCCGACCCGGAACAGAAGCGCAAGATCATCGGTAAGGAATTCGTCGAGGTCTTCCAGGCCGAGTCGAAGAAGCTCTCTGCCGCCAAGTGGCTGGCCCAGGGCACGATCTACCCGGACGTGATCGAATCCGCCGGCAAGGGCAAGAAGGGCGCCCACACGATCAAGAGCCACCACAACGTCGGCGGCCTGCCGGAAGACATGCATCTCAAGCTGCTGGAGCCGCTGCGTGAGCTGTTCAAGGACGAAGTGCGCGAACTCGGCGTGGCGCTCGGCCTGCCGCGCGAGATGGTCTATCGCCATCCGTTCCCGGGCCCGGGCCTGGGTGTGCGCATCCTCGGTGAAGTCACCCTGAAGGCAGCGCATCTGCTGCAGCGCGCCGACGCCATTTTCATCGATGAACTGCGGTCGACCGTCGCCACGGCACACGATGCCGTCGCCGGTCTGTGCAGCGAAGAAGACGTTGGCAAGAGCTGGTACGACCTCACCAGCCAGGCCTTCGCCGTCTTCCTGCCGGTCAAGAGCGTGGGCGTGATGGGCGATGGCCGCACCTACGAAAACGTGGTGGCCCTGCGTGCCGTCGTGACCAGCGACTTCATGACCGCGCATTGGGCGCATCTGCCGTACGAATTGCTGGGGCGGGTTTCGAACCGCATCATCAACGAAGTACGTGGCCTGAATCGCGTGGTTTATGACGTCTCCGGCAAACCGCCCGCGACCATTGAGTGGGAATAATCCCCCACTTTAAAAGTCAATGAAACCCGTTGTTCTGCAACGGGTTTTTTACGTCCAATACCCTTTCCGAATCTGGATGCATCATGCCGAGCACCCGTCGTCTTCTCCTTGCCGTCATCGTCATTGCCCTCGCCGCCGGTGGCGGGGTCTGGTACAGCCGCCAGGGCGGTGATGCCAAAAAACAGGCGGCCAAGCCCGGCCCGGTGCCGGTGACGGTGGCCAAGGCCGAGCAAGGTGAGATGCCGGTGTTGCTCACGACGGTGGGGCGGGCCGAAGCCTGGGAGGGTGTGACCCTCAAGTCCCGCGTGGACGGGCAGGTTGAGTCGGTCCGTTACACCGAAGGTCAGGCCGTGAAAAAAGGCGATGTCCTGATCCAGCTGGATCGGGGTGACCTGGCTGCAAAGGCGGCGCAGGCCGAAGCCCTGGTTGCAAAGGATGAAGCCCAACTGGCCAAGGCGCAGGCTGATGTGGCGCGGTATACCGGCCTGAAGGCGCGCGGTTTCGTGTCCGATGAAAAGCTGAACGAAGTCAAAACGACGCAAGCGGCGGCGGCGGCAACCTTGAAGGCGGATCAGGCCGCGCTCGAACTGGCGCGCCTGCAACTCTCCTACACCACCATCCGGGCACCATTCTCCGGTGTGGTCGGCGCACGCCTGGTGTTCCCGGGGTCTGCGGTGAAAACCAATGACACGACCTTGGCCGTGGTCAATCGCATTGATCCGCTGTATGTCACCTTCTCGGTGCCCGAGCGCCATCTGGGCCGCCTGCGCCAGAGCCTCAGCGCCGGGCCGATGGCGGTTCAGATGTCGATACCCGGCAGCAAGGGCGAGGAGATTACCGGCAAGGCACGTTTTATCGACAATGCCGTCGATCAGGCGACCGGCACCATCGTCATGAAGGCCGTGGTGGATAATGCCAAGGGTGCGCTGACGCCCGGCCAGTTTCTGAATGTCAGCACCGTACTGGATCGGCTGACGGCGGCGGTGCTGGTACCCAATGAAGCCGTACAGCAGGGGGCTGAAGGCAATTTCCTGTATGTCGTGAATGCGGATGACACGGTGGCCTTGCGCAAGGTGGAGGTATTGACCAGCCATCAAGGGCGCAGTGCCATTGGCAAGGGTCTGGCGGCCGGGGAAGTCGTGGTCACGGATGGCCAGTTGCGTCTCACGCCGGGGGCGACTGTCCGTACCAAGAGCAAGGAAGCGCCGGCAGCCAAGCCGGCTGCAGAGGTCGGTGAGGCCAAGTCGGCCCCGGTCGTGGCCGCGCCTGTTGCAGCCACGGCGGAGGCCGCCAAGCCGGCGCCAGCCGCCAGCGGTGATGCTGCGCCAGCCCCGTCTGCGCCGGCATCGGCCACCCGCTGAGGAGCCCGCGATGTCCTTGCCTGAGTTGTGTATCCGTCGCCCGGTCATGACGACGCTGCTGATGGCAGCGATCCTGGTTTTCGGCATTCTGGGCTACCGTGCATTGCCGGTGTCGGAGTTGCCGGCGGTCGACTTCCCCACCATCTCGGTTTCCGCCAGCCTGCCGGGGGCTTCCCCGGAAACCATGGCGGCGGCGGTGGCGACACCGCTTGAAGGGCAGTTTTCGACGATCTCCGGCCTGGAGTCGATGAACTCGACCAGTGCCCAGGGCTCGACCACGATTACCCTGCAGTTTTCATTGAGCCGCGATATCGATGCTGCGGCCCAGGATGTCCAGTCGGCGATTTCCGCAGCCCTGCGCAAGCTCCCGCCCAACATGCCGACGCCACCGTCTTTCCGTAAGGTGAATCCGGCGGATTCGCCGATTTTCTACATTGCCATGTCGTCCGAGACCCTGCCGCTCTCGCTCGTCCATGAATATGCCGAAACCCAGCTGGCGCAGCGCCTGTCGACCATCCCGGGGGTTGCGCAGGTGCAGATCTACGGCTCGCAGAAATTCGCCGTGCGCGTCCAGGCCAATCCGGATCAGCTCGCGGCCCGCGGCATCGGTTTCGATGAACTGCAACAGGCCGTTGCCCAGGGGAACGTCAATCAGCCAGTCGGCCAGCTGGACGGCAGCCGCCAGACCTTCGCACTGAAGGACAACGGCCAGCTGAACAATGCGGCGGCCTACCGTCCGCTCATCGTGACCTGGCGCAATGGCGCGCCGGTGCGCCTGGAGGATGTGGCGACGCCGATCGACAGCGTCGAGAACATCCGCATTGCCAGCTGGAACGTGGATAAACGGGCCATCGTGCTGGCCATCCAGCGCCAGCCTGGCGCCAACACCATCGAGACGGTGGATGCCATCAAGAACGTGCTGCCCGCCTTCCAGGCGAAGTTGCCGGCGGCCGTGACGATGAAGATCCTGTTTGACCGCAGCCATTCCATCCGCGACGCCATCGAGGATGTGCAATTCACGCTGGTCCTGTCGGGCTTCCTGGTCATCATGGTGATCCTGCTCTTCCTGCGTAATCTGTCGGCAACGATCATTCCCAGCCTGGCGCTGCCCATTTCGGTGGTCGGCACCTTCGCCGTGATGCACCTGCTCGGCTACAGTCTGGACAACCTCTCGCTGCTGGCGCTGACCTTGTCTGTCGGTTTTGTGGTCGATGATGCAATCGTGATGCTGGAGAACATCATCCGCCACGTAGAAGCGGGCGAAACCCCGTTTCAGGCGGCCATCAAAGGGGCGGGCGAAATCGGGTTCACGATCATTTCGATGACCCTGTCGCTGATCGCGGTGTTCATTCCGGTGCTTTTCATGCAGGGGATTGTCGGCCGTCTGCTCAATGAATTCGCGGTAACCATCTGCGTGGCCATTCTGGTGTCCGGTTTCGTCTCGCTGACCCTCACCCCGATGCTGTGCAGCCGTTACGTGAAGCATGCCGAGACGGAAACGCATGGCCGGATTTTTCAGCTGTTCGAGCGCTTTTTCTCGGCCCTGCTGTCCGGCTACGAGCGCAGCCTGCGCTGGGCTTTGCAGCACCGGCGCAGCGTGTTGTTCAGCTTCTTTGCCACGATTGGTCTGAGCGTCTGGTTGTTCACCCTGGTTCCCAAGGATTTCCTGCCGAGCGGGGACTCCGGCCAGATCATTGCCTTTACCGAGGGCGCTCAGGATGCCTCCTTTGCTTCCATGGTGAAGCACCAGCGCATGGTGGCGGAGATTGTTGCCCAGGACCCGGACATTGCGTCCTTCATGTCCGCCGTGGGGGCTGGCGGTATCCGCCCGACGGCGAACACCGGGACGGTGTTCATGATTCTCAAGCCGCGGCATGAGCGGAATTCGACCCCGGACCAGATCATTCAGCGCCTGCGTCCCAAGCTCGCCCAGGTGCCGGGCATCAAGGTGTATATGCAGAATCCGCCGGTCATCCGCATCGGCGGCCAGGTCACGGCGGCACAATATCAATACACCCTGCAAAGCACCGATCTCGATGAACTGTATCAATGGACCGGCACGCTGACCCAGAAAATCCGACAGTTGCCGGGCTTCGTGGACGTTACCAACAACCTCAACAACCTGAGTCCGGTGGTCGGGGTTGAGGTCGATCGCGACAAGCTCGGTGCGCTGGGATTGACCTTTGCCCAGGTCGAGGACGCCCTGCAAAGCGCGTTCAGTGCCCGCCAGGTGTCCACCATTTACGGCAGCACGGCGCAGTATCAGGTCATTCTGGAGGTCGATCCGGCCTATCAGGCCGATCCGCAGATGCTGTCGCGCCTGTATGTGCGCGGTGGCGGCAAGCTGATCCCGCTCGATACCGTGGCCCGATTTACCAAGAAGACGCAGGCGCTGACGGTGAATCACCAAGGGCAGCTGCCTTCCGTGACCATTTCCTTCAACCTGCTGCCGGGCGTGTCGCTGGGCGATGCGGTCGACCGGATCAAGGTGCTCGAATCCGAGGTCAACGTCCCGGCCTCGCTGGCGACCAGCCTGCAGGGCACAGCGCAGGCTTTCCAGTCCTCGCTGCAGGGGCTGGGGGTGCTGTTGCTGGTGGCGGTGCTGGTTGTTTATCTGGTGCTCGGCATCCTGTACGAAAGCTTCATCCACCCGCTGACCATCCTGTCCGGCCTGCCGTCGGCCGGCCTGGGGGCGCTCATCACCTTGCTCATTTTCAAGGTCGATCTCAGCCTCTATGCCTTTGTCGGCGTCATCCTGCTGATCGGGATCGTCAAGAAGAACGCGATCATGATGATCGACTTCGCGCTGGAAAAGCGTCGCAAGGAGGGGGCCGATGCCTACACAGCCATCTATGAGGCGAGTGTGGTCCGTTTCCGCCCGATCATGATGACGACGATGGCCGCGCTGGTCGGGACCCTGCCTATTGCGCTGGGGATCGGTGCCGGGGCTGAAGTGCGGCAGCCGCTCGGTCTGGCGGTGGTCGGGGGCTTGATGTTGTCGCAGGTGCTGACGCTTTACCTGACGCCGGTGATCTATCTGTATCTGGACCGTTTCACGCGCGACGAGGGGATTCCCTCTCCCGTGCCCGAGCAGACGGCCTGAACCAAGACGGCTGGCTATGAAAAACGGGGTTTCCCGACGGTCGACCGTCAGGAAACCCCGTTTTTGCCTCAACGCCCCAAACAGCGCATGAAGAGTTTGCGGGTTTCCTCGAAGAGCAGGGTGGTCGAGGCCACGGCGACGCTGAGCGCCCATTCGGCCGCATCCAGATCGACGGTGTCGAAGATGACTTGCGCCGGTGCCCAATGCACCGCCACCACCTGCAGGCTGACAACGCCCAAGAGGGCCAGCCAGAGCTTGCCGTTGCTGAAGAACTGGCGGTTGAACGCACTGCCGTATTCGGCGCGGGCATTGAAAATGTTGAAGAACTGGAAGAGCACGAAGGTCGTGAAGGCCAGCGTCGTGGCCTTGGCGGCGTCGGCGTGTTGCAGGCCCCAGGCATAGATGCCGAGCGTGCCCACGGCCATGGTCAGGCCATAGAGGGCAATCCGGGCCAGACGCGAGGTGGACAGGATGGCGGTATCGCTGGTCCTGGGGCGTTCGTGCATGATGCCGGGACGCGCCGGTTCGACGCCGAGGGTCATTGCCGGCGGCCCATCCATGATGATGTTGACCCACAGAATCTGGATGGCCGTGAAGGGCGTGGCCAGGCCGAGGAAGGGCGCGCCGAGCACGGTGAGAATGGCGCCGATGTTGGTCGACAGCTGGAAACGGACAAACTTCACGATGTTCTCGTAGATGGTCCGGCCTTCCTCCACGGCCCGCACGATGGTGGCGAAGTTGTCGTCGGTGAGCACCAGCGTGGCGGCCTCCTTGGTCACCTCGGTCCCGGTGATGCCCATGGCGACCCCAATGTCGGCGGTTTTCAGGGCGGGCGCATCGTTGACCCCGTCCCCCGTCATCGCCACCACATGCCCCTGGCTTTGCAGGGCATCGACAATCCGCATCTTGTGCTCGGGTGCGACCCGGGCAAACACGGCGCTGCGCTCAACCAGCGCAGCCACCTCACTTGGGCTCAGACCATCGAGTTCCCGTCCGGCATGTGTTTCCCCCTGTAAGCCAAGCTGGCTGGCGATGGCGGCGGCCGTGACGGGGTGGTCGCCGGTAATCATCTTGACCTGAACACCGGCCGCCGCACACAAGGCGATCGCATCACGCGCCTCGCTGCGCGGCGGATCGATGATGCCGACCAGGGCGGTCAGGGTCAGGTCCTGGGCCCAGGCCTGGAGGACTTCCGGGGCGGCCGCGGGATCGAAATCGGCGGCAGGAATGCTCCGTCCGGCCAACGCCAGCACCCGCATGGCATCGCCCGCCAGACGCTCGTTCTCTCGCCGCAGACTGGCTGCGAGATCCGCCGTCAGCGCTTGTGCCCCGTGCCGGTCCAGCACCTGCGTCACGCGAGCCAGCACGACGTCCGGTGCACCCTTCAGCCAGAGGCGAACCGTGTCGCCATCGTGATGGAAGGTGGCCATGTATTTGTGGCTGGAATCAAAGGGGATTTCCGCAATGCGCGGGCTGGACTCATTGAGCAGCAGCGGGTCCAGGCCAGCTTTGACGGCCAGGGCGAGCAGGGCGCCTTCGGTCGGATCGCCGATCAGCGCACCGTCCCGGATCCGGGCATCGGCACATAGCGCAGCCGGCAACAGGGCCTCGCGCAGTCGCTCGGGTGTTCCTGCGCTGTCGGCGATGGCCTCGATGCGTCCTTGGCCGGTGTAACCGTCCCCCTCCACCCGGTAGGCCTGGCCGGCACAATAAAGGGTTTTGGCCGTCATCTGGTTGAGCGTCAGCGTGCCGGTCTTGTCGGAGCAGATTACGGTGGTGCAGCCCAGCGTTTCGACCGCAGCGAGCTTTTTGACAATGGCGTTGCGCTTGGCCATGCGGTGCATGCCAAGGGCGAGCGTGACCGTCACCACGGCCGGCAAGCCTTCCGGAATGGCGGCGACGGCGAGCGCGATGGCGGTCATGGCGGTCTGTACAAGATCATCGCCTCGGGCCAGGCCGGCGATGAACATCAGGCCGACGACCCCGCTGGCGATCAGCGCCAGTTTTTTGCCCAGGGCATCAAGCTGCTGCTGCAAGGGCGTGGCCGATTCGGCGGTTTCTGCCAGCAGGCCGGCCAGACGTCCCATCTCCGTCTGCATGCCGGTGGCGACCACCACCGCCTCGAGGCGGCCCCGGGTGACCACGGTATTCATGAACAGCAGGTTGCTGCGCTCGGCCAGTGCAGCCTCTGCCGCCACGCACTCCGGGCTCTTGGGCACGGCATGGGACTCGCCGGTCAGTGCGGCTTCGGCGACTTCTGCCGCGTGTGCAGTAAGGACGCGGGCATCGGCGGGAATGCGGTCGCCTGCCTCGAGCAGGAGAATGTCGCCCGGTACCAGGGTGCTCGCATCGACCTGGCGGATTTCGCCGTCACGACGCACGCGGGCGCTGGGGGCCAGCATGTTGCGCAAGGCGGCAAGGGCATTCTCGGCGCGGTGCTCCTGGAAAAACCCGAGCGAGGCGTTGATCAGGACCACGATGACAATCACCAGCGCATCCTTGATTTCGCCCACGGCGCCAGCCAGCAAACCGGCCCCGAGCAGAATCAGAATAAGCAGGCTGCGAAACTGGTCCAGGAATTTCAGCCAGGCGGGACGGGGCGGGCGCTCCGCCAGTTTGTTCGGGCCGTATTCGTTCAATCGTTCTGCGCAGCGGACTGAATCCAGGCCCTGGTGCGGCGTGCTGTCCAGTGTGCTCAGAGCGGCGTCGGCAGAGAGCGCGTGCCAGGTGGGCTGAGTGTCATGTTTCATGGCGGCATCCGTTTGAAGGTGAGAAGCGGATTGGATGGTGTGCTGTTTGCATGGCGTGTCGAGGCAGTATAGCCGCGCCGTGCCGTGCTTTTTCCGCAGGCTGCCTTCGGGAAAACCTGATGGATAGGCAGACTCCGCGGGGCTGAGGGGAGATCGGGTAAAATGATGCCCCATCGATTTCTGCCGCAAAGGTTGCCTGTTTTCATGTCTGACACCACCCTGATCGTCCTCGATGACGAGTTTTTCATGCGCGAGGCGATCTCCCTGGCCCGGGCGGCAGAGTGCCTGGGGGAGGTCCCGGTGGGGGCTGTGGTCGTGAAGGACGGACAGATTGTCGGACGCGGTTTCAATTCCCCGATTGGCGAACATGACCCGACGGCGCATGCGGAAATTGCAGCGCTGCGCGATGCCGCGCGGAACCTGGGCAACTATCGTCTGCCGGGCTGCGAACTGTTCGTGACCCTGGAACCCTGTGCGATGTGTGCCGGGGCCATCCTGCATTCACGCATTCAGCGCGTGGTCTATGGCGCGCGCGATGCGAAAACCGGCGTCCATGGCAGCGTGGTGGACCTTTTTGCGGTCGATCGCTTGAACCACCACACGGCCATCGAGGGCGGCATTCTGGCGGCCGAATGCGGCAGCATGTTGTCGGCCTTCTTTGCCGAGCGACGCAGGAAAGCACGCGCATGAAGATCGTTGTGTCCGTGGCGGCCCAAACCCTGACCCTGCTTGATGATGACGGGGCGGTTTTGCAGGTTTATCCGGTGTCGACCGCCGCCAACGGGGTGGGCGAGGTATCCGGCAGTTACCAGACGCCGCGCGGCCAGCATGTGATCCGCGCCAAGATCGGTGCAGGGGTGCCGGAAAACACGGTCTTCGTGCGTCGGCGTCCGACGGGCGAAATCTGGACCCCCGAACTGGCTGAAGCCTTCCCGGGTCGCGACTGGATCCTCACGCGCATTCTCTGGCTATCCGGCTGTGAGCCGGGTTTCAACCGGCTCGGCTGCGTCGATACGATGCGCCGCTATGTGTATGTGCACGGCAGCCCGGATACGGCCGAGATGGGCGTGCCCGGGTCGCACGGTTGCGTGCGCATGCGCAACGCAGACATCATCGAGCTCTTCGAGCGCGTGCCTTGCTACACGCCGGTTGAGATTCGAGAAGACTGAGTTTCTTTCCCGCTGGCGTCAAAACTGCGCTCAATGAGCGTGCTGTGTCCCGTTGTTTCTTGCAGGACGAGCGTCGAAGCGCGGGTGCCGTAGCGCTCCGAGCAGACAAAAATGGCCGAGAGCAGGCGTTCCCAGGTCAATGGAACGCCCGTGCTGGGCAGGTCGGCATCGTCCACAGTGCTGCGATCAGCCAGTAAAGCGAAGCATGCAGCTTCATCGGGCAGGGAACGTAGTGCCTCGGCAAAGGCCGTGCGCGCCTGAACGAGCTTGGGCCAGGGCGTATCCAGGCTGCGGTTCGATAGCCCGTAGATACCGGGCGGCAACGCACGTGGCGGGCCGTCGCGGTTGGAGAGATACCAGAGTGCTTGCCCGTCGCCGAGCAGCAGGTTGAAGCCGGCGTAGGCCTGGCCATCGATGCCGGCTGCGTAGTCGGCGGCACGCACTGTGCTGCGCAGAAAATCGGCGGTCAGCGCTCCCCGCGAATACTGTCCCGGTGGCTGGCCGGGCTCGCGCACGTTGGTGACGGCAGCAAAGCGTCCGCCGGTCGCAATGCCCAGCCAGGTGCCGCCCGCTTCCAGATCACGCCCGGCGCCGACCTGCGGCGCATCAGCCCAGCGGGCAGCCGCGGCGGTCGGACGGGCGTGGAATTCGTCGCGGTTGGCCGCGACGACCAGCGGGTAGTCCGGATGGACGTGCCATCCGACGACGATCAGGCACATGCCAGGGGGGCGACGTGTTATTCGGCGGGCAGCGGATTGACCGGGCTGGTCTGGATCTTCGGGCCGCCGCGGGCACCCAGTTCGACGTTGCCGGCAAAATTGGACTGGATCACGGCCAGTGCTTCGAAGCCGCCATTCGGCGAGGGGGCTGCGCTGACGATCTTGCCGCAAGCCTGGTCCGGATTGTCCGGTGAGAAGAGATCGTCGCCGGCCTTGGGCTCGGTGGCGCTGACCACACGGAAGAGGTGGCGTTTGACCTTGCCCAGGTATTGCGTCCGCGCGACGATTTCCTGGCCCGGGTAGCAGCCCTTGTGGAAGCTGACACCGCCGATTTTTTCGAAATCGGCCATCTGTGGCACGAACTCTTCCTTGGTGGCCAGAGTTACCAGCGGCAGACCGGCCTGGATGTCCAGCCAGCGCCAGACCGGCAGGCCGGCAGGGCGGGCCTTGGCGGAGAGCTTTTGCCAGAGATCGGCTTTGGCGGCTTCCGGCAGGGCGACGATGAAGCGGTCGCCATCGACCCGGATGACGGCAATCTCGCCGGTCGACTGCAGGGCGAGCGGCGCTTCCGGCGCAGCGAGGCCAGCATCGGCCAGGGCTTCGGCAGCTTGCGGCCCGGCCACGCCGAGCAGAAGGATGTCGTCGGTACGGTTGGCGAGTTTGACCTTGGAACGCAGGATGAACATCTGCAGGCGTTTCTGGGCGCCATCGACCAGGTCGGCGGCGTAGGCCATGCGGTAATCGGCGCCGTGACGCCAGATCAGGAAACTGGCCTGCATGCGGCCCTTGGCGGTGCACCAGCCGCTGTGCTGGGCCTGGGCTTCGCCCAGATGGTTGATGTCGCTCGTCAGCTGGCTGTGCAGGAAGGGCTTGGCATCGTCGCCGGTGGCTTCCATGATGGCCAGGTGGGTCAGCGGCACGAGGACGGTCTGCTGGCGTGCGGCCTGCAATTCTGCGGCGGCATCGCCAAAGTGCAGAAGTTCGTGGGTGTCGCCGTCGAATGCGGCATCGGCAGAGACCAGAAAGCTGCGCCAGGTGGGGTTCATGAGGGCTCCTGTAAGGGTTTGGGATATTATATCGCCCGTTTTCACGTGCTCGTCTGTGACGGGCAAAGACCGGCCAGATGGCCTCAGAGTTCCCCGTGCGCCTGCTGATTCGTTCCCTCCTGCTGATTTTTGCCCTTTTGGGGGCGTTGACCGCCGCCGCCTGGTGGTGGGCCAACGCGCCGATCACCCTGCGCGCTTCCCCCACGGATTTCCGGATCACCTCCGGAAGCAGCTTGCGCAGCGCCGTGAGTCAGATGCGTGAGGCCGGAATCGAGGTCGAGCCCCAACTGTTGTTGTTGCTGGCGCGCTTCGGCAAGGCGGAGAAGGCGATCAAGGCCGGCAGCTATGCCGTCAACCAGGGCGTCACCCCGCTGCAACTGCTCGACAAGCTGACCCGGGGCGAAGTAACGCAGGGCGAACTCACGCTGGTCGAAGGCTGGACATTTCGTCAATGGCGGGCCCGCATGGACCGTCATCCGGACCTGCGGCACGACGCGGCTGGACTGAGCGAACAGGAAATTGCCGCGCGCCTGGGGATTTCAGGCGGACGGCTTGAGGGCTGGCTGTTTCCCGATACCTACCTGTTTGACAAACAGTCGAGCGATCTTGATCTGATGGCCCGTGCCTTGCGCGCCATGCAGCGCAAGCTGGATGCGGAGTGGACTCAACGGGCGCAGGGGCTGCCGTACCGGAATCGTTATGAAGCGCTGATCATGGCCTCCATCGTCGAGAAGGAGACCGGGCGGGCGGCGGACCGGGAGCGCGTGGCCAGCGTCTTCGTCAATCGCCTGAATCTGGGCATGCGGCTGCAGACCGACCCGACCGTGATCTACGGCGTCGGTGAGCGTTTTGACGGCAACCTGCGCAAGGCCGATCTACTGGCCGATACGCCCTACAATACTTATACGAGGTCGGGCTTGCCGCCGACGCCGATTGCCATGCCCGGCCAGGCTGCCTTGCGCGCAGCGCTGCATCCGGCACCAGGCGATGCCCTGTATTTCGTGGCGCGGGGCGACGGCAGCAGTGAATTCTCCCGCACGCTCGACGAGCATAACCGGGCGGTCAACCGATATCAGAGAGGTGGAAAGTGAAAGGTCGATTCATCACGTTCGAAGGCATCGATGGCGCCGGCAAGAGCAGTCACGTCGAATGGCTGGCCGAATGGCTGCGTGCCCAGGGCAAAACGGTACATGTGACGCGTGAGCCGGGGGGGACCGCGCTGGGCGAGAAACTGCGTGCCTTGCTGCTCAACGACGACATGCATCTGGAAACGGAAACCTTGCTCATGTTTGCAGCCCGTCGCGAACACCTGGCGCGCGTGATCGAGCCGGCGCTGGCGCGGGGCGAGTGGGTGGTATGCGACCGTTTTTCCGATGCCACCTATGCCTACCAGGGCGGGGGGCGTGGCCTGGATCGCAGCAAATGCCAGATCCTGGAACACTGGGTGCATGACCATGTTCAGCCCGATCTGACCCTGCTCTTCGACTTGCCCCTCGATGTGGCGCGCGAACGCATTGTGCTGGCCAACCGGGTTCTGGATCGATTCGAGCAGGAGCGTGTCGATTTTCATGAGCGGGTGCGTCAGGCCTATCTCGAGCGGGCACAGCACCATCCGGGTCGGATCTGTCTGATCGACGCCAACCATCCGCTTGAAAATATTCGACAAAAACTTGAACAAATTGTTATAGAACGTTGTTCATGAACGAGATTCAGCTGCACGAAAAAACCTGGCGTGCCCTGCAGGCGCGGCGCGACAAGTTGCCGCATGCCCTGTTGCTGATCGGACAAAAAGGCCAGGGCAAGGCGGCGCTGGCCCGTGCTTTTGCCGCAAGTCTGCTCTGTGAGCAGCCAAAGACCGATGGTCAGGCTTGCGGCCAGTGCTTGGCGTGCAATTGGTTCGGCCAGGGCAACCACCCGGATTTTCGCTGCCTGCAACCGGACGCCTTGAGCGAGGATGCCGAGGCTGAGGAAGGCAAGAAGAAAGCCAGTCAGCAAATCACCATCGATCAGGTGCGCGGCCTGGATGATTTCCTCAACGTCGGCACCCATCGGGACGGGTTGCGCATCATTCTCGTCAATCCGGCGGAGGCGATGAATCGCAACACCGCGAATGCACTGCTGAAAACACTTGAAGAACCAGCGCCAAGTACTTTGTTTTTATTGGTTTCGAATGAGCCGCTCAAATTGCTGCCCACCATCCGTAGCCGCTGCCAATCGGTACCGATTCCTTTACCCTCGGCTGCGCTGGCCGTTGCCGCACTGAATGCGGCGGGCATTGCCGATGCAGCGCGTTGGCTGGCCCTGGTCGGCGGCGCGCCCGGTCTTGCGGCTGAGCTTGCCGGGAGCGGACAAGGGGCCTGGCTCGAATTGCTGGTGAAACGTTTGTCGACCGGCGGACGCCTCGATCCGTTGCAGGCAGCTGCCGAACTCGATAAAGCGGTCAAGGACGCGAAAGGGCGGCTGACCTTGAAAATGATCGTCGACGCACTGCAAAAGTGGCTGATTGACCTGACTTTGGTCGCCAATGCGCAATCGCCGCGTTATTTTCTGCCTCAGGCAGCCACAATCGATGGTCTGGCTGCTATGATTCCAGCCACGAGACTGATCCGTTTTTATCGGGATGTCATCAAGCGCCGCCAGGAAGCCGAGCAACCTTTGAATGCCCGTTTGTTCCTGGAAGGCATTTTCCTCGATTACCGTGCCTTGTTTGCCCGCTGACCCACAATGACCGACGTTAAATCGCCCCCGCCGCGTCCTAGCGTTCTGTCGCTGAACATCAATTCGAAATCAGCGCTGTACGCTGCTTTCATGCCGCATCTGAAGTGCGGCGGCATTTTCATTCCGACGACCCGCAGTTATCGCATCGGCGACGAAGTCTTCATGCTGCTCTCGCTGATGGAAGATCCGGCCAAATTGCCGGTCGCCGGCACGGTGGCCTGGGTGACGCCCGCTGGCGCACAAAATGGTCGTGCGCAAGGTGTGGGGGTGCATTTCAACAATGACGAAAGCGGTCAGGAAGCCCGCCGCAAGATTGAAGGCTTGCTGGGCGGGGTCATGAATTCGACGCGCCCGACGCATACCCTCTGAGCGAATCGCATGCTGGTCGATTCGCATTGCCACCTCGATTTCCCCGATCTGCGTGCACGGATACCTGATGTGCTGGCCAAAATGGCCGCCAATCGGGTCGGTCTGGCGGTCTGTATCGGGGTGAATCTCGAAGACTATCCGGGAGTTCTTGCCCTGGCCGAGGCGCACCCGAATCTCTACGCCACCGTCGGCGTGCATCCGGAATACACCGACGTGCGCGAGCCGGAGGTGGCCGAACTGGTTCGTCTGGCCGCGCATCCCAAGGTGATCGCGATTGGTGAAACCGGGCTCGATTACTACTGGCAGAAAGACAAGCCGGAATGGCAGCGGGTACGTTTCCGCAACCATATCCGCGCGGCCCGCGAGGCTGGCAAGCCGCTGGTGGTGCATACCCGCGAGTCCGCAGCCGATACGATCCGCCTGCTCGCCGAAGAGGGGGCGCAGGATGTCGGCGGCGTGATGCACTGTTTTACCGAAAACTGGGAGGTCGCGCAGGCTGCGCTCGATCTCGGGTTTTACCTCTCTTTCTCCGGAATCGTCACCTTCAAAAACGCTGCCATCGTCAAAGAGGTGGCGCAGCGTTGTCCGCTTGACCGTATTCTGGTCGAAACCGATTCGCCTTACCTCGCACCGGTGCCGTATCGGGGCAAACCCAACGAGCCGGCTTATGTCCTGCATGTCGCCGAGGAAATCGCCCGTCTGCGCGATCTGTCCGTCGAAGCGGTCATGGCGGCAACGACCGATAATTTCTTCCGGCTCTTCACCGCCGCCCAACGTCCTGTTTCCTGCTCCTGAAAAACATGAAAAAAACGCTGTCGACCGTCGCCTTCGCCTTGCTGCTGCCCGTTTTCGTGCAGGCCGCCACCTACGATGACCTGATCAATGCCGCCAAAATGGGCGTGACCGGCGAAGTGGCCGAACTGGTCGGCAAAGGGGCATCGATCGACACCACGGACATCGATGGCAATACGCTGATGATCCTTGCGGCGCGTGACGGCCACGCCGAAACCGTGACGTATCTGATTCGCAACCGTGCCAAGGTCAATGCGCGCAATGCGGCAGGCGATTCTGCCCTGCATCTGGCTGCGTTTCGCGGTCATGTGAAGGTGGTGGAGGCCCTGATTGCCGGCGGCGCCAATCTGAATACCCAGGGCTGGACGCCGCTGGCCTATGCCGCCTTCAATGGCCAGACCGAAATCGCGCAGATGCTGATCAAGGCTGGAGCGGATGTGAATGCGGCCAGCGACAACGGCACGACGCCTCTGATTGCTGCCGCGCGCGGCGGTCACATGCAGATCGTCAAAGCCTTGCTGGCGGCCAAGGCCGATGTGGCCAAAGCCACGGAAAACGGCGAAACGGCGGTTGATGTGGCCCTGAAAAACAAGAACACGGACATTGCCGACCTGCTGCGTCAGGCTGGCGGCCGTTCCGGCCAGAGCGTCACGCTCGAACTGCGCTGAGCGTTCAGTCGAAGAGCAGGGCGGCGGCGACCTTGCGGCCTTCGGCCGCGAGAATGTTGTAGGTGCGGCAGGCAGCCTGCAAGTCCATCACTTCCAGGCCGATGCCGGCCGGCGCAAAAGGACGGAGCAAGGGACCGGCCGGAAACCGCAAACGGCCACCGGTGCCCAGCAGCACGATTTCGGTCCCGAGTGTCAGCAGGCGTGCCATGTCGGCTTCGGTCAGGCTGTCGACCTTGGCTGTCGTCCAGTCTTCGGTCATCGATTCGGGTAAAACGATGAGGTTTTTCTCGTATTTTTGGTGGTTGACCGCCACATAGCCTTCGCCATAAGCGGTGAAGATGTTGAGGCCGGCAATGTTCGATTGGTGCAGTTTCACAAGAGATCCTGTCGCATTCCTGAGGGCGATGATGCGCCCATGATGCCGCCGAAATTGCGGTGCACCATGGCTTACAGTAGGATTATACCTTTGGCCTTGTCGCCTGAACGCCGCTACGCCGGAACCCACGCATGAAACACGTCAAGAAATCCGCCAAACTCGCCAACGTCTGCTACGACATCCGCGGCCCCGTGCTGCAGAAAGCCAAGCAGATGGAGGAAGAGGGTCACAAGATCATCAAGCTGAACATCGGCAACCTGGCCGCGTTCGGTTTTGACTCGCCCGAAGAAATTCAGCAGGACATCATCCGCAACCTGCCGAATGCCGCCGGCTACACCGATTCGAAGGGGATCTTCGCCGCACGCAAGGCGATCATGCACTACACCCAGCAGAAGGGGATCCGGGGCGTGACGCTGGACGATATTTATGTCGGCAATGGCGTCTCCGAACTGATCGTCATGGCGATGAATGCACTGCTCGACGCCGGCGATGAAGTCCTCGTGCCAGCGCCGGACTATCCGCTGTGGACGGCCGCAGTCAGCCTCTCCGGCGGCAAGCCCATCCATTACCTCTGCAACGAGGAAAAAGGCTGGCTGCCGGATCTCGACGATATCCGCAGCAAGATCAACAAGAACACCCGCGCCATCGTCATCATTAACCCGAACAACCCGACCGGCGCCCTGTATCCGGACGACCTCTTGCACGAGCTGATCCAGATTGCCCGCGAACACCACCTGATCATCTACGCTGACGAGGTGTACGACAAGGTGCTGTACGACGGCGTGAAGCACACCTCGATCGCCTCCCTGGCGGAAGATGTGCTGATGATCACCTTCAACGGTTTGTCCAAGAACTACCGTTCCTGCGGCTATCGTGCCGGCTGGCTGGTGGTTTCGGGCGACAAGCGCGGCGCCAAGGACTACATCGAAGGCCTCGACATGCTGGCCTCGATGCGTCTGTGCGCCAATGCGCCGGGTCAGCACGGTATCCAGACCGCGCTGGGCGGTTACCAGAGCATCGACGATCTGATCCGTGATGGCGGTCGCCTGCGTCGCCAGCGCGACATCGCCCACGAACTGATCACGGCCATTCCGGGCGTGAGCTGCGTCAAGCCCAAGGCGGCGCTCTACATGTTCCCGAAACTGGATCCGCAAATCTATCCGATCAAGAACGACCAGCAATTCATCTCCGAACTCCTGCAGGAGGAGAAGGTGTTGCTGGTTCAGGGGACTGGCTTCAACTGGGTCAATCCCGACCATTTCAGGCTCGTCTTCCTGCCGCATGAAGACGATCTGCGCGAGGCGATCGGACGCGTCGCCCGCTTCCTGGAAAACTATCGCAAGCGTCACAACACCAACCATCTCGTAAGCAAAGACTGAACATGAAACCCATCAATGTTGGCCTTATCGGCATCGGCACCGTCGGCGGTGGCACCTGGACCGTTCTGAATCGCAACGCGGAAGAAATTACGCGCCGCGCTGGTCGCCCGATCCGAATTACTGCCGTGGCCGACAAGAATGTCGAGCTCGCGAAACAGGTCACCGCAGGCGCTGCCCGTGTCACCGACGATGCCTTCTCGCTGGTCAATGATCCCGAGATCGACGTCATCGTCGAACTGATCGGCGGCTATGGCGTGGCCAAGGAAGTGGTCATGCAGGCCATTGCCAATGGCAAGCACGTGGTCACCGCCAACAAGGCACTGCTCGCCGTGCACGGCTCGGAAATTTTCACTGCCGCCCAGCAAAAGGGCGTCATGGTGGCCTTCGAAGCCGCCGTGGCCGGTGGCATTCCCATCATCAAGGCGCTGCGCGAAGGCTTGACCGCCAACCGTATCGAATGGGCGGCCGGCATCATCAACGGCACAACCAACTTCATCCTCTCCGAAATGCGCGACAAGGGGCTGTCCTTCGCCGAAGTGCTGGGCGAAGCCCAGCGTCTGGGCTATGCCGAAGCCGATCCGACCTTCGACATCGAAGGCGTGGATGCCGCGCACAAGGCCACCCTGATCTCCGCGATTGCCTTCGGCATCCCGGTTCAGTTCGACAAGGCCTACGTCGAAGGCATCACCAAGCTGGAATCGTCCGACATCAAGTACGCCGAACAGCTGGGCTACCGCATCAAGCTGCTTGGCATCGCCAAGCGCCGCGAGCAGGGCGTCGAACTGCGCGTGCATCCGACGCTGATCCCGGCCAAGCGCCTGATCGCCAACGTCGAAGGTGCCATGAACGCCGTGCTGGTCAAGGGCGATGCCGTGGGCGCGACGATGTTCTACGGCAAGGGGGCCGGCGCCGAGCCGACCGCCTCCGCCGTGGTCGCTGATCTGGTCGATGTTGCCCGCCTGGCCGATGCCGATACCGAGCACCGCGTGCCGCACCTGGCCTTCCAGCCGGATGCCATGTCCAACCTGCCCATCCTGCCGATGAGCGAAGTCGAAACCGGCTACTACCTGCGCCTGCGCGTCGAAGACAAGCCGGGCGTGCTGGCTGACGTGACCCGCATTCTGGCTGACCAGGGCATTTCGATCGATGCGCTGCTGCAGCGTGAACCGGGCGAAGGTGAAGGCGAGACCGACATCATCATCCTGACCCATGTCTGCAAGGAAAGCGCGGCCGATACCGCCATCGCCAAGCTGGAAGCCCTGCCGGCCCAAAAGGGCAAGGTCAAGCGCATCCGCCTGGAAGAGCTGCAGTAATCCGTACGCGCTGCGATCTCGACGGGGGCCGACGGCCCCCGTTTTTCATGGATCGCGGCCCTCGTCATCCTCGGCAAATAACTCCGGTGGCGGAAAGAGGGCGGCGACACCGGCCAGCAGCAGGATCATGACGATCAATGCCACGCCGCCTTCGACCATCCAGCCGCCTGCCATGAGCAGCAAGGGAACAATGGCCAGACCGGTGATCAGAAACTCGATCAGGTCGTCTCGCGAGGTGAAACCCAACATCTGCATGGGTTTGGGCATGATTTCCTCCTCGCGTTCGGGTCGCTTGAACTATCGGTATAGCACTGCCTGTTCAAAAGTCGAGAGAATTTATCGGGTATTATTGGCTACGGGCGATGCACATCAAAGAAGCGGCCCGGGCGGCCAAGCACAATCGCTGTTCCACGCCTGAATGGCGATTGATGACACAGGAGCCTTTGATGCAACCGATTCATGCCTGCAACCACACGACCCCCGAAGCCCTTTATCCCTTCGACGCACGCGGTATCGCCAAGCGTTTCCGTCACGCGGCCATTTTTGGTGCGCTGGACGCACTGATGCCGGGTGAAACCATGCGTTTCTGCAACGATCACGATCCGCTGCCGTTGCTGGCTCAATTGCAACAACGCTACGGCGAGCATCTCGCCATCGAGTACAAGCAACGCGAGCCGGGCGCCATCGTCATCGACTTCACGGTGGTTGGCTGATTGCTGATCACGGCGAGCCTGACCCTCCTGGCCCTGCTGGGGAGCGTCATCCTGACGCTCTCGGGGAAAGGTTCGCCGCTGGCGACAGCGCACCTCGCCTTTGCCGCCGGGATCGTGCCGCTGATCATGGCGGCGATGATCCACTTTGTGCCGGTGCTCACCCGAAGCGGTGATCCGGACCGGCGCATCCTTGCTGTACCGCATGTTGCCCAAGCTGCGGGGCTTTGTATCGCCCTGGCCATGCAGGGAATCCTGCCGTACGCCGCGCTCTACGGCTTTGCGCTACTTGATGCCGCCCTGGTCATCATTCTGTTTTTCTGGATTTCCGGCCGTACCCGACGCAGCCTTGGGGCGCCACACCCCTGCGCACGCTGGTATGTGGCGGCCCTGTTGTGTTTCCTGCTGGCTCTGTGCGCTCTCCTGCTGCAGTCCGTGTGGGGCGGCCAATGGCGGGCGCTGCGGTTGATGCATCTCCACCTGAATACCCTGGGGCTCGTTGGCATGGCTGCCTTGGGGACCTTGTCGGTCCTGATGCCGACCGTGCTGGGCAAGCCCGATCCGGATGCGGCCAGTTGGTTGCGCCGGCGTTTGTGGCTGACGGCTGGCGGGGTGCTGTTGATTGCCTTCGGTGCTGCGCTTGCCTGGCCGCTGGCTGCAGCGGGAGCCGCCTTGTTGCTGGTTGCCATGTTTGGCCTGCTCGGGCAGTGGAGCCGGCGCTTCAGTCTGCTGGCAATCCTGAATGATGGTGCTGCGGCTGCTTTGCTCGTGGCGCTCTTCGGTTTTCTGGGCGGCATGTTTTACGGCGTCGTGCATGGCGCGGGCTTGCTGCCGGCGCAGCCCGCTGTGTTTGCCTGGGCCAGCGGTTGTCTGTTGCCCTTGGTGACGGGGGCGCTCAGTCAGCTCTTGCCGGTTTGGCGTTGGCCCGGCCCGCAAACGCCGGCGCGCAGCCAGATGCGTCAGAGGCTGACGGCCAACGGGCGTTGGCGCGCCGTACTTTTTCTGCTGGCCGGATTGTGTCTGTTCGATCAGGCCTGGTTGGCCGGCGGGTTGTTGACCGTTGCCGGCATGCTGTTATTCCTGATTGATTTCGTGCAAGCCATGCGCGTCCGGCGGTCGACGCGGTAAAATCGCGGTTTTCCCGATTTCAATTCAGGTTTGACGCCATGCGCTATATCTCGACCCGCGGCCAGTCCGCGCCTCAGGCTTTCTGCGACATCCTCCTCGGCGGCCTGGCGCCGGATGGCGGCCTTTACCTGCCGGAAAGCTATCCGCAGATCACCCGTGCCGAGCTGGATGCCTGGCGCAAGCTCTCCTATGCCGACCTGGCCTTTGAAATCCTCAGCAAGTTCATCGACGACATTCCGGCTGCCGATCTCAAGGCCATCGTCGCCAAGACCTACACGGCCGATGTCTATCGCTTTACCCGTAACGGCGGCAATGCGGCCGAGATCACCCCGCTGACCAAGCTGGAGGACGGTCTCTACACGCAGGAGCTCTCCAACGGTCCGACGCTCGCCTTCAAAGACATGGCGATGCAGCTTTTGGGCAACCTGTTCGAATACGTGCTCGACCAGCGTGGCCAGTCGATCAACATTCTGGGCGCCACCTCCGGCGACACCGGTTCCGCAGCCGAATACGCCATGCGCGGCAAGCACAACGTGAAGGTCTTCATGCTCTCGCCGGACGGCAAGATGAGCGCCTTCCAACGTGCCCAGATGTATTCGCTCCAGGACGCCAACATCTTCAACATCGCCGTGCGGGGCATGTTCGACGATGCGCAGGACATCGTGAAGGCCGTTTCCAACGACGCCGCCTTCAAGGCACAGTACAAGATCGGCGCCGTGAATTCGATCAACTGGGCCCGCGTCGCCGCCCAGATCGTCTATTACTTCCAGGGTTACT
The DNA here is from genome assembly GCF_039649255.1 of Dechloromonas sp. ZS-1. NCBI lineage: Bacteria > Pseudomonadati > Pseudomonadota > Betaproteobacteria > Rhodocyclales > Azonexaceae > Dechloromonas > Dechloromonas sp. ZS-1. The sequence continues at coordinate 73,008 of NZ_JBDIYD010000009.1, forward strand.
TCCTGGCCACCCGCTCGAACGACGAGCAGGTGGCCTTCTGCGTGCCGTCGGGTAACTTCGGCAACATCTGCGCCGGCCACATCGCGCGCCAGATGGGCCTGCCGATTGCCAAGCTGGTGCTGGCCACCAACGAAAACGACGTGCTCGACGAGTTCTTCAAAACCGGCGTGTATCGTCCGCGTACCTCGAAGGAAACCAATGTCACCTCCAGCCCGTCGATGGACATCTCGAAGGCCTCCAACTTCGAACGCTTCGTGTTCGATCTGGTCGGCCGCGATGCCGCTGTCGTCGCTGCGTTGTGGGCCAAGGTCGACAAGGGTGACGCGTTTGACCTCTCGGCGACGGTCCACTGGCAAAACATGCCCAAATTCGCCTTCGTCTCCGGGCGCAGCACGCACGCCGACCGTCTGGCCACGATCCGCATGGCCAACGAAAAATACAAGGTGATGCTCGATACCCACACGGCAGACGGCCTCAAGGTGGCACTGGAAAATCGCCTGCCCGGCATCAACATGGTCGTGCTGGAAACCGCTCAGCCGGCCAAGTTCGAGGAAACCATCCGCGAAGCCCTGAATACCGAGCCGGTGCGTCCGGCCGAACTGAAGGGGATCGAAGCCCTTGAGCAGCACGTGGTGGTCATGGACCCGGACGTGAATGCCATCAAGCAGTTCATCGTCGAGCGCGTATAACCCGCTCGGAAGCATGAATATCAGGGGCTGACATCAGCCCCTTTTCTTTTGGGAGTCGATCGTATGCGGATGTCGAGAAACGCCATCGTGCTGGCGGCCACGCTCACGTTGTCGGCGCAGCTGCTCTGGGCGGGCGAGGGCGTGCCACATTGGTCCGGGCGTATTCGCGGCTACGACAGCAAGGATTACCCGATCAAGGGCTTGGCCGGTCAAACCCTGGATGTGCGCTTGCAGACCCGGCATGGTGCAACCTATTTCAACCTGCTGCCGCCCGGCTCGAAGGATGTGGCGATGTTCAACGGCCAGTTTGGCGATAACCACTATCACGGTGTACTGCCCGATGACGGCACCTACGTCGTGCGCGTCTATATGATGCGCGCTGCCGCGCGACGTCAGGAATCCGCACGGTTTACGGTCGATGTTGAGCTGGGCGGACACCCATTGTCAGCCTTGTCTGCGAGCGAGGATCGCCTGGTCAAAGGAACCCGTTACCATGCACAGGCCCGCATTGCCTGCACGCCGCCTGATGCCCGGGCGCAGCAGTGTTCGGCAGGCGTGATCCGACGCGGGCGGGACGGGACGGCCACGCTGGTCATTGCGTTGCCGGGCGAGGGGCACCGCCGGATTCTCTTCGTGGCCGGCCAGCCGCTTGCGAGCGATGCCATGGCGCCGCTGCAGGCTGCCCGTGGCGCAGGCGACACCACCGAGGTGCGCATCGATACGGAACAGTATCAGGTACCGGATGCCTTGTTGAGCGGCGGTTGAGCAACAGCAGACCGGTCCGGGCCTTGCTGCGGATGACGCGGAGTCAGCCTGGCGCAGCAGGCCTGAGCTGCGCACGCAGCGTGTTCAGCAGAATTTCATACAGCGCATCGGGATCGACCGGTTTGGGAATATGGCCGTTCATGCCGGCGGCCAGACAGTGCTCTCGATCGTCCTGGAAGGCGTTGGCGGTCATGGCCAGGATGGGTGTGTGCTGATTCAGGCTGGACTGACGAATGGCCTCGCTCGCTTCGAGGCCGTTCAGGCCAGGCATCTGCAGATCCATCAGGATGAGGGCGTAGTGCTGGCAACGGGCCTGTGCCACTGCGGCATGACCATCTTCCGCCAGATCAACGCGCAGCCCCACGCTTTCGAGCAGCTCACAGGCCAGTTCGCGGTTGATGGGTTCATCTTCGGCCACCAGGACCGGCGTGCCGATGAACTGTTCCTGCAGCTGGATGGCGGCAGGGGCTTCGGCAAGGTGCGCCGCGACCTGGCGCTGTGCCGCCGAGTGGCGTTGTGCCAGCTGGAGCGTGAAATGGAAAGTGCTGCCTTGACCGAGGGTGCTCTCGACACCGATTTCCCCATTCATCATCTCGACCAGGCGTTTGCTGATCGCCAGGCCGAGCCCGGTGCCGCCATATTTCCGTGTCAGTGAATTGTCGGCCTGCTCAAATGGCGCAAACAGTCTGGGCAGGGCGTCTGCGCCGATCCCGATTCCGCTGTCCTGTACGGTACAGCGCAGCGAAATGTGTTCCGGCGTTTCGGCCAGCAATGAGAAGGTGACACGAACTTCACCTTGCTCCGTAAATTTGATCGCATTGCTGCACAGATTCAACAACACCTGACCGAGACGTAGCGGATCGCCTTGCAACGGGCGGTCGGCGAGATCGGCGGGAAGATCGATGTGCAAGGGTAGCGCTTTGGCGCGCGCCAGCGGTTCGGCGATGTTGCTCAGTTGCGCGACCACTTCGCTTAACTGGAAGGGGATTTCTTCCAGCACCAGATGCTCTGCCTCGATTTTCGAGAGGTCGAGAATGTCGTTCAGAATGGCCAGAAGCCGCTCGGCGGAGGCCCGTGCTTTCTCCAGGTATTCCGCACCACGATCATCCGCCATCTTGCGTTCGGCCAGACCCAGCATGCCCATGATGCCGTGCATGGGGGTGCGGAGTTCGTGGCTCATATTGGCCAGGAAGAGGCTTTTCACCCGATTGGCAGCCTCGGCGGCCTCTTTGGCTTCCAGGAGCTCGCGTGTCCGGGTGGTCACGAGTTCTTCAAGGTGATCGCGGTAGGCGGCAAGCTCTTCCTGGGTGCGTTTCAGGTCGGTGATGTCGCGGCTGATCCCGAAAATACCGGAGACCCTGCCGTTTTCGTCGAAGAGCGGCCATTTGTTGGTCTGGACAAAGCGCCGTTCGCCATGGGCGGTGTAATACGGGTCCACCCGGTTCAACAGGGGGGTGCCCTGCGTCAGGACCGGGACCTCTTCCTCTTCGTAAATGCGCGCCGTATCCGCCGGGAAAATTTCCCGGTCAAGTTTGCCGATCATTTCCCGCCAGCTGGCATGTCCGGTGATCTGGGCGAGCGTCTGGCTGCAAAACCGAAGGCGACTCTCGACGTCCTTGAAATAGACAAAGTCACTGGTTTGCGCCAGGAATGCCTCAACGTCGCGGGTGAAGGCGCGGAGCTGCTCTTCCGCCCGCTTGCGCCGACGGATGGTCAGCGCCAGTGCCAGTGCGGCACCACTCGTGATCAGAAGCCCCCCCACAAGCAGGATCAGGATGATCTGATTACGCGTTCTGGCTTCGGCGGTGCGGGTTTCGACCATCTCTTCCAGGCGCTGGGTGAAGTGCCACATCCCCTGATCGAGGTTGCGGCCCGGCGTGATGTCCTGAATGATGGAAAGCAGGAAACGCTGGCCCTTGATCTCGTATGGGTGGGAATACACCTCGACCGTCCGGATGCTGCGATCCGCCATGCGATGCCGGAAGATGAAGTAATTGCGCCCCTCGCGTTCTGCTTGAATCCGCTCTTCGGCCACCTGTTCCGGGCTGAGGGTATTGATGTCCTGAATCCCCAGGGCGCGCAATCCGTCACGCGTGTAGCCGTAAAACTTGGCGGCAGCCGGATTGGCATCGGCGATGCGCCCCGTCGCGGGGTCGATCAGCAGCATCACGCTGCCATGCTGTTCGAAAACATCCTGAAATGCCGGAAAGTCGGTGGCCCGGCTGCTCGTGATCATCAGCAGCATGCTCACCAGGCAGAGCGCTTTCAGGAAACCTCGCATTCGCCAATTCGCCATGACAGACCCGACCCCCCGAACGAGACCTGCCCAGTATTACCCAACTTGCCGGAAAAGGCATCTCCCTCGTGTCATGATGCGGCTCTATTTTCGGCGGCTTGGGGAAAGTCGCCACGCGCATGCGTCGGGCAGGTATCCTTGACGGTTTTCCCGCCTGATCAAGCTTATGTCCGAGGCTGTGCCGCCCGCCCGCGAAGCCCCTTTTCTGTTTACCCTGGCCGGGGTGCAGTTCGCTCATGTGCTCGATTTCATGATCATGATGCCGCTCGGGCCGATCCTGATGGCCGCCTTGAAAATCGGCCCGCATGAATTCGGCTTGCTGGTGGCGGCTTACAGTTTCAGTGCGGCCGGGGCCGGGGTCCTGGCAGCGGCCGTGGTCGATCGTTTTGAGCGGAAAGGCTTTCTGCTCGCCTGTCTGGCCTTGTTTGCACTGGCGACGCTGGCCTGCGGCCTGGCAACGGATTACACCTTTCTCGTCGTAGCGCGCTGCCTGGCCGGCGTGTTCGGCGGCATTCTCGGTTCGCTGATCCACACCATGGTCGGCGACGTCATTCCCTTTGCCCGGCGGGCGCGGGCCAGTGGCGTGATTTCGAGCGCTTTTTCCCTGTCGACCATCGCCGGCGTGCCGTTTTCCTTGTGGCTGGCCAACCATCTGGGCTGGCGTTCGCCTTTCATCGCCATCGCGCTGATGGGCGCCGTCGTCATGCTGGCCGGCTGGCGCTGGCTGCCGACCTTGCGGGCGCATCTGGCAACACCGCACCAGGGCCACCCCTTCACGGCGGCGGTCAACGTGCTGAAAGATGCCAATCACCGGCGGGCGCTGCTGTTTTCCGCCTTGATCATCTTTTCCGGCTTCACGGTCATCCCGTACATCACGCTGTTTGCCGTCAGCAATGTAGGGATTCCTCAGGCCGACATCCCCATCGTCTATCTGGTCGGCGGTGCGGCCACCTTTGTCTGCGCCCGCCTGATCGGGCGCTGGGCGGATCGTTCAGGCAAGGTCCGCATCTATCGCCTGCTGGCGCTCCTGGCCAGTCTGCCGGTGCTGGCCTTGACCCACGCCGGACCGAGCCCGCTCTGGTTGTGGCTGATCGGGACAACGAGTTTCTTCGTGCTGGTCTCCGGGCGCATGATCCCGGCCATGGCCATCATCGCCTCCGCGGCAGAACCGCGTCTGCGCGGCACCTTCATGTCCTTGCATGGCACGGTGCAATCGCTGGCCATGGCGCTCGCCAGCTCCCTCGCCGGTTTTCTCATCACGCAAAGCGGGCATGGCCAGATCGAAGGCTATCCGTTGGTCGGTTATGTGGCGGTGGGGGCCAACCTGCTCGCCATCTCTTTTGTTTCGCGCATTGTCATGCACGGGGCAAACGGCAAGGCTTAAACGGCGGAATCCCCAGAGGGGTCTGAGTCCACAGCTTTCCAGACCCAGAGATCAATGCCACCGAGCAGCAGCCAGAGGATCAGACGGGCCTCGCCGGGCAGGATCAGGAAGAGCAGGCCGCCGGCGGTGTAGCAGACGAGCCAGACTTGGGCGGGGAAATAGGCGCGGCGGTATAGCGCGTAGAGCAGCGGAGCACTGGCAGTCAGCGCGATCAGGCTGACGATGAAAAACGCAGTGAGTGTCATCTGGATGTCCGAGAGATGGCGAGTGGCGTCGCCAAGATCCCAATCATGCCATTGAAATATCCACTCTGGAAATTGTCTGTTAACGACGGTCGACCGTCGTTAACAGGTGAAACCGCGCGAAAATCAATACTGGCTTAAAAGAGCTCGAGTACGCTGACCGGCGGGCGGCCGATGCGGGCCTGCGCGCCGTGCACGACGATGGGGCGTTCGATCAGACGGGGATGGGCGGTCAGGGCGGCGATCAGGGCAGCTTCGTCGAGCGCCGGGTTGTCGAGGCCGAGTTCGGCGTATTCGGCTTCGCCCTTGCGCATCAGGTCGCGGGCGCTTTTGAAGCCGAGTTGGGCGATCAGTTCGGTCAGTCGGACGGCATCCGGCGGGGTCTCCAGATACAGCACGACCTCGGCGTCGATGCCTTTTTCTTCAAGCAGGGCCAGGGTTTCGCGCGATTTTGAACAGCGCGGGTTGTGGTAGATCGTGGTCATGTCTGCCTCGTAAAAAAGGGCGGATCAGCCGACGAAGCGCATGGAGAGGTCGAGCGCCTTGACGTCCTTGGTCAGCGCGCCGACCGAGATGCGATCGACGCCGGTTTCGGCGATACCGCGAATGGTTTCGAGGGTCACGTTGCCGGAGGATTCGAGCACGGCGCGGCCGGCGTTCAGGTTCACAGCGGCACGCATCATGTCGAGCGTGAAGTTGTCGAGCAGGATCATGCGGGCGCCGGCGTTCAGGGCCTGCTGCAGCTCGTCGAGGTTTTCGACTTCGACCTGGATGAATTTGCAGCGGTCGGCGGCTTCGGCAGCAACGCGGGTTGCGGCGGCCATGGCCTGGGCGATGCTGCCAGCGGCATGGATATGGTTTTCCTTGATCAGGATGGCGTCCCACAGGGCCAGGCGATGGTTGCCGCCGCCACCGGCGCGGACCGCGTATTTCTGGGCAATGCGCAGGCCGGGCAAGGTCTTGCGGGTGTCGACCACCTGCGCGCGGGTGCCGGCGATGGCGTCGGCGTAGATGCGCACTTTGCTGGCTACGGCAGACAGCAGTTGCAGGAAGTTCAGGGCGCTGCGCTCGGCGGTGAGCAGGGCGCGGCCATTGCCTTCGATGGTGCAGAGCAGCTGGTTCGGCGCGATGCGGTCGCCATCAGCGACCTGCCAGGTGACGCGGGCGTCCGGGTCGAGGCGGGCTACGCAGGCATCGAACCAGGCGGTGCCGCAGGCGACGCCGGCTTCGCGGGAAATCACGGTGGCGTTCACCTGACGGTCGCCCGGTACCAGGCTGGCCGTCAGATCGCCGGCCCCCACGTCTTCAGCCAGGGCGGCCGCCACGTTGCGGGCGATTTCTTCAGCGAGCGGGTAATCGAATTCGACGGTCATGGCAGGTCCGATCCAGGTGACGGAAAAAGAAGACAAAAAGGGACGGGTGAAACAAGGGGGCGCATTTTACCGCGTGTCGGCGGTGCTGACCCAGGCATTGAACTCGCGGCGTGCAGCATCGATGACTTCACCGGCCACCAGGCCGATCGGCCCGATGCCCTCGGCCACCAGCCGGTCGGCTGCCGCGCCGTGCAGATGCACCCCGGCGAGCAGGGCGGCATCGGCCGGCCAGCCCTGGGCCAGCAGGCCGGTGATCAGGCCGGTCAGGACATCGCCCATGCCGGCTGTGGCCATGCCCGGATTGCCGGTGGGATTGACCCACCAGCGCCCGTCGACCGTCGCCACCACCGTGCCGCACCCTTTGAGCGCAACATGGCAGCCGTAGCGTCGTACCAGCGCCTGCGCAGCCTGGATGCGGTCGGCCTGGATTTCGCGCACGGTGCAGTCGAGCAGGCGTGCCGCTTCCGCCGGATGCGGGGTCAGGATGGCCGGGGCGACCCGGTTGTACAGGTTGCCCTCAAGGCGGCCATCGCTGGCCAGGATGTTCAGGGCGTCGGCATCGAGCACCAAAGTCAGCGGGCATTTCAGCGCCTGTTCGACCAGGCGTACGGCTTCGCCGGAGCGTCCGAGCCCGGGGCCGCAGGCGAGGGCGACGAGATCGAGCGCCTGTAGCAGGGCATCGGCGCGGCGCAGCATGAGTTCCGGCTGCAATGGATCGACGGTGGGGGCATCCGGATCAAGCAGGCCGCCGTAAACACGGCCGGCGCCGATCTTGAGCGCAGCACGGCTGGCCAGCAAGGCGGCGCCCAACATCGAGCGGGCGCCCCCCAGAATGCCGACGCTGCCGAAGCTGCCTTTGTGGGAATTCAGTCGGCGCGGTTTCAGATGGCGGGCAAAATCGGCCCGGCTGAGGCGTCGACCGTCGGGCAAGCTGTCGCTGAGGTCCAGATCGAGATCGGCCACGCTGAGCGCGCCACAAACATCCGGCCCGTCGCCGGTGAGGAGGCCGGGCTTGAGGGCGATGAAGCTGATCGTGTGCGTGGCTTGAAGCGCGGCGCCGGGCAGGGCGCCCGTGTCGGCATCCAGCCCGGAGGGGCAGTCCAGCGCCAGCACCGGGCAGGCGCAGCGCGTGGCGGCCTGATGGGCGCGCTGGATGGCATCGGCGTAGCGTCCGTCCGGTGCGCGCTTGAGGCCGATGCCGAACAGCCCGTCGATGATCAGGGACCAATGCGTCTCGGCCGGAAAATCATCGTGCTCGACCACACCGGCACCGAGTGCGCGCTGCCGGGCGGCGGTGGCATCGGCCGGTTGTTGTGCCGGCGTGCCGATAAAGCAGAGATGCACGACGAGACCGGCGGTGTGCAGCAGGTGGGCGGCTTCAAATGCATCGCCGCCGTTGTTGCCGGGGCCGGCGAGGATCAAGACCGGCTGGCGACGGTCGACGATCAGGGCGAGGGCTTTTTCAGCGGCTGCCGCACCGGCGCGCTGCATCAGCGCCAAGCCGGCAAAGCGGGCTTCGATCTCGCGCAGGCGGGCGGCGCGGTAGAGCGGATTCAGTTCGGGCAGGTTCGGGTCGGTCATGATCGACGGCGCTCCTTCGGTATCTCAAGTCAGGGCGGCGCGGGCCAGGCGCAGGGTGGTCGCATGAATGCGCACGGTATCGTCGATCTGGCGGGCGTAGCCACCGGCCATGGCGATGGCGAGTGGCAGGCCGAGCTGGCGGCAGCGCCCGATGACGCGCCGGTCGCGTTCGGCCAGTCCCTCGAAGCTCAACGCAAGGCGGCCAAGCCGGTCGTCCTGATACGGGTCAGCCCCGGCCAGGTAGAGCACGGCATCGGGTCGGGCGAGGTCGAAGGCCGTATCGAGGGCGTGGTCGAGCTGAAGCAGGTAGGCGGCGTCGCTGCAGCCATCCGGCAACTCGATGTCGAGGTCGCTCTGCTCCTTGGTGAAAGGAAAGTTGCGCGCGCCGTGCATGGAAAAGGTGAAGATGCTGTCGTCACCGGCCAGGATGCTGGCCGTGCCGTTGCCTTGGTGCACATCGAGATCGACGATCAGCACCCGCCGGGCCAAACCTTCGGCCTGCAGGGCGCGGGCGGCGACGGCGGCATCGTTGAAAATGCAGAACCCTTCGCCCCGGTCGCGGAAGGCGTGGTGGGTGCCGCCGGCCAGGTTGGCCGCAATGCCGTCCTCGAATGCGGCACGCGCCGCGGCCAGCGTGGCAGCGGCGGAGCGCCGGGAGCGCTCGACCATGCCTGGGCTCCACGGGAAGCCGATGGCTTTTTGCACCTTTTCCGGCAGTTGACCGTCGGACACGGCGCGGATGTAAGCCATGTCGTGCGCCCGGGCCAGTTCTTCATCCGTGGCGGCGGGCGGCAGATGGAAATCGGCAGGCGAAAATTCGCCGCAGTCGAGCAGGGCCTGGCGCAGGCGGGCGTACTTCTCCATCGGAAAGCGATGGCCTGCCGGCAAGGGCAGGACAAACACGTCGGTATAGAAGAGACGCACGCCGGAGCAAGCCCTGAACGGGGTGGATTTAGTTCAGCGTGGCCGACAGCTTGCGACGATATTCGCGGACCAGATCGTCGTGCTGTTCGCCGGAAAGGGCTTCGAAGAGCTTGAGCAGGGCCTGGCGGCCTGCACCCTGCTCGTAGAAGCGGTCGCGGCTGACCACTTCCAGCGCGGCGTCGAGCGCCTCGCGGAAACGGCCTTGCGCGGCGTAGGCAGCAGAGAGTTCCAGGCGGGCGGCGTGGTCGTCTGCATTGGCAGCCAGGCGGGCTTCCAGCGGGGCGACATCGGCAGCGCCGTCGAGCAGGGCGAGGCGGGCGCGCAGGGCGTTGGCGCGCTCAGCCTGATCGGCGTAGTCGCCGCCCAGCAACTGACGGGCTTCGTCATTACGGCCCAGCTGCATCAGCACCTCGACGGCATCGAGCTGGATGGCCTGGTCCTGCGGATTGGCCTGGCTGGCCTGCACGAGTACGGCAAGGGCTTCGTCCAGACGGCCTTCGGCGACCAGGGCGGCGGCTTCTTCGCGCAGATTGCCACCTGCGTCCGGCAGGGCGATGCGATCGAGAAACGCGCGGATTTGGCCTTCCGGCAGGGCGCCATTGAATTCATCGACCAGCTGGCCCTGATAGAGCACCTTGACCGACGGAATGCTGCGCACGCCGAAGTGCTGGGCGAGTTCCGGGTTCTCGTCGGAATTCACCTTGGCGAGCAGGAAACGGCCTTTGTATTCCTCGGCCAGCTTTTCGAGCAGCGGCTTCAGAACCTTGCAGGGTTCGCACCACGGCGCCCAGAAGTCGACGACGACCGGCACCTGCATGGCGGCTTCAAGCACCTGGGTTTGAAAATCCTGGAGGGAGACATCAAAGGAAAACTGGGACATGTTCGGGCTTCGCTAGGTCAAAGGGAATGGGCCGAATTCTAACGCCGGCGGGCCGCGAAGGGGATGCCGGATGCACGGGGAAGAACGATCAATTCAATTTTCGTCTGCGGTCGACTTGGGAAAATGCCTGCTTTTCGGCTATCATTCTGCTTTCCCGCAGCCTGTCTTTCCATGACCAAATACGTTTTCGTTACGGGTGGTGTCGTGTCCTCCTTGGGCAAAGGCATCGCCGCCGCGTCGCTCGGGGCCATTCTGGAATCCCGCGGCATCAAGGTTACCCACCTCAAGCTTGACCCCTACATCAACGTTGACCCGGGCACGATGAGCCCGTTCCAGCACGGTGAAGTCTTCGTCACGGACGATGGCGCAGAAACCGACCTGGATCTCGGTCACTACGAGCGCTTTACCAGCGCCAAGATGAGCAAGCGCAACAACTTCACGACGGGTCAGGTCTATGACTCCGTGCTGAAGAAGGAACGTCGTGGTGAGTATCTGGGCAAGACCGTGCAGGTCATCCCGCACATCACCGACGAAATCAAGATCAAGCTCAAGGCCGGTGCCGAAGGCGCCGACGTGGCCATCGTCGAAGTCGGCGGTACGGTCGGTGACATCGAGTCCCTGCCGTTCCTCGAAGCCATCCGTCAGATGGGCATTGAAGAAGGTCGCAACAACACCTGCTTCATCCACCTGACCCTGCTGCCGTACATCCCGACGGCCGGCGAGCTGAAGACCAAGCCGACCCAGCATTCCGTCAAGGAACTGCGCGAAATCGGTATTCAGCCGGACATCCTGCTCTGCCGTGCCGACCGCTCCATCCCGGTTGAAGAACGCCGCAAGATCGCGCTGTTCTGCAACGTGATGCCGGAAGCTGTCATCGAGTGTCTGGACGCCGATTCGATTTACAAGATTCCGGGCATGCTGCACGAGCAGATGCTGGACGAGATCGTCTGCCACAAGCTCGGCATCCTGGCCAAGGCGGCCGACCTGACGATCTGGGACAAGCTGATCGAGTCCATGGAAAACCCGGACAATGAGGTGCGCATCGCCTTCGTCGGCAAGTACGTCGATCTGACCGAGTCCTACAAGTCCCTGATCGAGGCGATCAAGCATGCCGGTATCCATACCCGCTGCAAGGTCGAGATCGAGTACATCGATTCTGAAAACATCGAGAAGGACGGGACCGGCATTCTCGAACGCATGGACGCCATTCTGGTTCCGGGCGGCTTCGGTCGACGCGGTACGGAAGGCAAAATTGCCGCCATCCGCTATGCCCGCGAAAACAAGGTGCCGTACCTCGGCATCTGCCTCGGCATGCAGATGGCCGTGGTCGAATTTGCCCGCAACGTGGCCGGTTTGCAGGATGCCCATTCCACCGAATTCGTGCAGGACACGCCGTTCCCGGTGATCGGCCTGATCACCGAATGGCACGATGCCTCCGGCAAGGTCGAAAAGCGCGGCGAAGATTCCGATCTGGGCGGCACGATGCGCCTGGGTGCGCAGCTCTGCCTGCTCAAGGATGGCAGCAAGGCCCGCGAGATCTACGGCGCGCCGGAGATCACCGAGCGTCACCGTCATCGCTACGAAGTGAACAACACCCTGCTCAGCAAACTCGAAGAGAAGGGCCTGGTCGTCTCCGGCCGTGCGCCGGGTACCGACCTCTGCGAAGTGGTCGAACTGCCGGCCGATGTCCATCCGTGGTTCGTCGCCTGCCAGTTCCATCCGGAATTCACCTCCAACCCGCGTCAGGGTCATCCGCTCTTCTCGTCCTACGTGAAGGCCGCGCTGGCCAACAAACAGGGTAAGCACTGATGAAACTGTGTGGTTTCGAGGCTGGTCTTGACCAGCCTTTTTTCCTGATCGCCGGTCCTTGCACCGCAGAATCCGAACAGTTGTGCGTCGATGTCGCCGCACACATGAAGGACGTCTGCGCCCGCCTCGGCATCCCGTACATTTTCAAGGCTTCCTACGACAAGGCCAACCGCAGCTCCGGCAAGTCCGTGCGCGGTCCCGGCATCGATGGCGGCCTGAAGATTCTTGAGGCCGTGCGCGCTCAGGTCGGCGTGCCGGTGCTCACCGATGTGCATGATGCGACCGACGTCACCCAGGTGGCGAGCGTGGTCGATGTTCTGCAGACGCCGGCCTTCCTGTGCCGTCAGACCGATTTCATCCATGCCGTGGCTTCCTGCGGCAAACCGGTGAATATCAAGAAAGGCCAGTTCCTGGCGCCGGGCGACATGAAAAACGTGGTCGATAAGGCCCGTGAAGTGAATGGCGGCGCCGACAATATCATGGTCTGCGAACGCGGCGCTTCCTTCGGCTACAACAATCTGGTGTCCGACATGCGCAGCCTGGCAATCATGCGCGACACCGGTTGCCCGGTGGTCTTCGACGCCACGCACTCGGTGCAGTTGCCGGGCGGACAGGGCACGTCTTCCGGCGGTCAACGCGAATTTGTGCCGGTTTTGGCGCGTGCTGCCGTGGCCGTCGGGATTTCCGGTCTGTTCATGGAAACCCATCCGTGCCCGGAAAAGGCCTTCTCCGACGGCCCCAATTCCTGGCCGCTGGACCGCATGGAAAGCCTGCTCGCGACGCTGGTTGCCCTCGACAAGGCCGCCAAGGCTGCCGGGTTCGAGGAGTTGAAGTGAGCCAGAAAGGCTACATCGTCGCCGAGGTGAAAGCCCATGACCTCGAGGCCATGGCCCAATACCGCGCCTTGTCTACGGCTGCCGTGCAACAGTACGGCGGCCGTTTCATTGTGCGCGGCGGGGCTTCGGAAATCCTCGAGGGCAAATGGTCGCCGCCGGAGCGCATGGTGGTGGTCGAGTTCGATTCGGTCGAACAGGCCAAGCGTTTCTATGATTCGCCCGAGTATCAGGCAGCGCGCAAAGTGCGCGAAAATGCTGCCCAAATGAATATGCTGGTCATTGCCGGCGTTGAGTCTTAACTTTAAGTTTTCTTTTCAACCTTCTGATCAATAAGGAAGAAACATGAGTGCTATCGTTGATGTCGTTGCCCGCGAGATTCTGGACTCCCGCGGCAACCCGACTGTTGAAGCCGACGTCCTGCTGGAGTCTGGCGTCATGGGCCGTGCTGCCGTGCCGTCGGGTGCCTCCACCGGCTCCCGCGAAGCCATCGAACTGCGTGACGGCGATGCTTCCCGTTACCTCGGCAAGGGTGTCATGCAGGCAGTTGAAAACATCAACACCGAAATCTCCGAAGCCATCATCGGTCTCGATGCTCAGGAACAAGCCTTCATCGACCAGACCATGATCGAGCTGGACGGCACGGACAACAAGTCCCGCCTCGGTGCCAACGCCATCCTGGCCGTCTCCATGGCGGTTGCCAAGGCCGCTGCCGAAGAATCCGGCCTGCCGCTCTACCGTTACTTCGGCGGCATGAGCCCGATGCAGATGCCGGTCCCGATGATGAACATCATCAACGGTGGCGAGCACGCCAACAACAGCCTGGACATCCAGGAATTCATGGTGATGCCGGTTTCCGCCAACACCTTCCGCGAAGCCGTGCGTTGCGGCGCCGAAATTTTCCACGCGCTGAAGAAGCTCCTGGACAAGAACGGCCACTCCACCGCCGTCGGTGACGAAGGCGGCTTTGCCCCGAACCTGGGCAGCCACGCCGAAGCCCTGCAGCTGATCATGCAGGCCATCGAAAACGCCGGTTACGTGCCGGGCCAGGACGTCCTGCTCGCCCTCGACTGCGCCGCTTCCGAGTTCTACAAGGACGGCAAGTACAAGCTGGCCGGTGAAGGCCTGGAGCTGACCTCCGCCCAATTCACCGACTACCTGGCCAACCTGGCTGATCAGTTCCCGATCGTTTCCATCGAAGACGGCATGGCCGAAGGCGACTGGGATGGCTGGAAGCTGCTGACCGACCGCCTGGGCGACAAGGTTCAGATCGTGGGCGACGACCTCTTCGTCACCAACACCAAGATCCTGAAGGAAGGCATCCAGAAGGGCATCGCCAACTCCATCCTGATCAAGATCAACCAGATCGGTACCCTGTCCGAAACCTTCGCCGCCATCGAAATGGCCAAGCGCGCCGGCTACACCGCCGTGATCTCGCACCGCTCCGGCGAAACCGAAGACAGCACCATCGCCGACATCGCCGTCGGCCTGAATGCCGGTCAGATCAAGACGGGTTCGCTGTCCCGCTCCGACCGTATCGCCAAGTACAACCAGCTCATCCGCATCGAGGAAGATCTGGGCGATACCGCGTCCTACCCGGGCCGCGAGACCTTCTACAACCTGCGCTAATCGGCACAGGGCATGCGCTGGCTGACGGTCGGCCTTCTCGCACTGATTGGGCTCCTCCAGTACCCGCTCTGGCTGGGTAAGGGGGGCTGGCTCAAGGTATGGGATTACGACCGTCAGTTGCAGGTCCAGAAAGACGCCACGCGTCAGCTGGAAATCCGGAACGCGGGCCTCGATGCCGAAGTCCGCGATCTGAAGCAAGGCTATGAAGCCATTGAAGAACGTGCCCGCTTTGAGCTGGGCATGATCAAGCAGGACGAATCCTTCGTCCAGATACCGGAAAAGACGTCCGGAAAATAAGCCTCCCACGCTGTCGACCGTCGCCGAATTCCTCGGCTAGAATCCCTCTCAGGAAGGTCCCCAGACAGCGCGCACAAGGAGGTTGGCATGCTGCTCAAGACTGGCGATACGGCACCCCTGTTTTCACTCCCGGATGCCGACATGGAGATGGTCGATCTCGCTGCCTATGTGGGCAAGAAAGCCATCGTCCTCTTTTTTTATCCCAAAGATGGCGCCCCGTGCTGCACACGCGAGGTGACGGATTTCTCGGACCACGAGACGGATTTCCTGCGCCAGAATTGCGTGCTTTTCGGGATTAGTCGGGACGATTGTCTTAAACACGCGGAATTCCGCGACAAGGAAGGCATCGGGCTCGAACTGTTGTCAGACGCCGAAGGCGAGGTCTGCGCGCAATATGGCGTCTGGCAGGCCCGTGAGGTCGATGGTGTCCAGAAATTCGGGGTCAGCCGCTCGACCTTCATCATCGATACGGCAGGGTGCATCCGGCATGCGCTCTACAACGTCAATTACAAGGGCCATGCCATGGAAGTGCTTGGCCTTGTGCGGGCCATGCAGGCCTGAACGGCACAACGGCCATCGCGCGGGATGGCCGTTGTTGGGTTGCCGGGGGGGTGATCAGGTTACGCGGATTGATCGTCCGGGCCGGATGGCAGCAGGAAGTTCAGCAGCACGGCGAGGACGCCGCACAGGCTGATGCCCTGCAGCGAGAAGCTGCCGATATGCACGCCCAGACCACCGATGCCGGTCACCAGCGTGACCGAGATGATGCACAGGTTGCGCGGGCTGGCCAGGTTGACCTTGGCATCCATGAGCGTTTTCAGACCAATGCCGGCGATGGAGCCGAACAGCAGCACCATGATGCCGCCCATGACCGGCATCGGGATGGTCTGGAGCAAGGCGCCAAATTTACCGACGAAGGCCATCAGAATGGCGAAGCCGGCAGCCCAGGTCATGATGGCCGGGTTGTAGTTTTTGGTCAGCATGACTGCGCCCGTCACTTCGCCATAGGTGGTGACCGGCGGGCCGCCGAACAGGCCGACGACGTTGACCGCCAGACCATCACCGAGCAGGGTGCGATGCAGGCCGGGACTGTCCGTGTAGTCCTTGCCGGAGACCGAGCCGATGGCCAGGATGCCGCCGACGTGCTCGACGATGGGCGCGATGGCCACCGGGATCATGAAGAGAATGGCGGCGAGGTTGAATTCCGGCTTGCCGAACTCGGGCAGCGCGATCCATGCCGCCTCGGTGACCTTGCTGAAATCGACAATGCCGGCGAACAGCGATGCGATGTAGCCAACTGCCACACCGACCAGAATCGGAACCAGTTTGAGCAGGCCCTTGGCGCGAATGGCGGTCAACATCGTGGCGAGCAAGGAAATGGCCGCAATGGCGATGGCCGTTTCGTAAGGCACCACCTGAGCGTCACCGGCCTTGCCGGTCGCCATGTTCACGGCCACCTGGGCCAGACCCAGGCCAATCACCATGACCACTGGACCAATCACCACCGGCGGCAGCAGGCGATGGATAAAACCGACGCCACGCCATTTCACCAGTGCTGCGGCCACGTAATAAAAGAGGCTGGCTGAGGCCAGGGCGCCCAGCGTGGCCGGCATGCCCCAGGTTTGCACCGAGTAGATGACCGGTGCGATGAAGGCAAAACTGGAGCCCAGATAAATCGGCACCTGGCGCTTCGTGCAGATTTGGAAAATCAGGGTACCGATGCCGGCACCCAGCAGCGCGAGGCTGGGATTGAGCCCCGTCAGCAAGGGCACCAGTACGGTTGCGCCAAATGCGACAAACAGAATCTGGGCGCCTGAAAGCGCGGTGCGCCAGGTCGGCTCAGGGTGCGTGGAAGGCAGGTTCATTAGGCCTCCTTGGTGCCGAAAATCTTGTCGCCGGCATCGCCCAGGCCCGGGATGATGTAGCCAATTTCGTTCAGATGGCTATCGACTGCAGCCGTGTAAAGCTGCACATCCGGATGCGCTGCCTCGAGGGCGGCAATGCCTTCCGGTGCGGCGACCAGGACCAGGGCCTTGATGTGCTTGCAGCCGTTGCGCTTGAGCATGTCGATGGTGGCGATCAGGGAGCCGCCGGTGGCCAGCATCGGATCGATGATCATGGCCAGACGCTCTTCCAGTTGACCGACAAAACGCTCGAAGTAGGGTTCCGGCATCAGGGTGTCGTGATTGCGGGCAATGCCGACCACACTGACTTTGGCGTTCGGAATGAGGTCGAGGCAGCCATCAAGCATGCCCAGTCCAGCGCGCAGAATGGGTACCACGGTGACTTTCTTGCCTTTGATCTGATCAATTTCAACCGGCCCGGCCCAGCCGGCGATGGTGACTTTTTCCATTTCGAAATCGGCGCAGGCTTCATAGGTCAGCAGGCGGGCGATTTCGGCGGTCAGTTCGCGGAATTTTTTGGTGCTGATCTCGCCTTCGCGCATCAGGCCGATCTTGTGTTTGACGAGGGGGTGTTTGAGTTCAATGACCGGCATGGCGGGTCCTGGCAGGTAAGGGTTTCGACAGCGCGAAGGGTAGCCGATTCCCGCTTGCCGCGCACGCTCGGGAAAACCACAATTGCACGCCTCAGGGCGTGCTCGGGAGGTAATGCCGGACCAGGGCCTGCAGGCGACCATCCTTGCGGATTCGCGCCATGGCGGATTCCAGTTTGCTCAGGATTCTGGGATCGGTGCCCAGACTGACACCAAACCAGTAATCATTGCTGTCATCGACGAGCAGGGCGGGCACGAGCGCCTGGCTGTCCATGCCATTTTGCCGTGCGTTATACATCGCCGCCCAATCGAGGGAGAGCAACAAGTCAAAGCGCTGGGCCTTGAATTTTTTCATGTTGCGCGCATCGTCCTGGGCGGGATCGAGCTGAACGCCGACTTCGAAGCCTCGCGCCAGCAGGAAGTTCATGGCGGCGGATCCCTGGGCCGTACCAATCATGTACGCCGTGGCGTCGTCGAGCGATTTGAGCTTGATATCCGTGCGCGCTGCCTGCCGGTATAAATAAATGCGTCGCTTGCTGATCGGCCCGATCCAGTGGAAAAGTGCTTCACGCTCCGGCGTACGGACCAGGGAATAGAGGATCTTGTTGGGGCCTTGCTGCGCCTGTTGATAAGCCCGCGCCCAAGGCAACAGCGTTTTGCTGATGGTCAGTCCGCTTTCCTTGGCCAGCAGGTCCAGGACTTCACTGGAAAAGCCGATTACCTTGCCGTCCTGCTCATAGTTCAGCGGGGGCAAGGATTCAGTCAGCGCCTGCAAGGGAGGGAGTGCCGCCGAGGGCTGGGCCAGGACACCGGCACAACACAAGAAACAGGCAAGCCCTCCAAAGAGGCGATGAAAGCGGGGTCGCACAATACGCATGGTAGGGTGCATCTTAGCGTATTGTGCGCCGCTTCATCCTGCTTGGTCGCTTAAAACCCGATCCGCATACCGAGCCGGAGCGTGCGGGGTTCCAGCGGGTGAATCAGGCGACCGGCAATGCCATCCGTGCCACAGGCGCCACTGGCTTGCTCGTTTCGGGTACAGGCATTGCCCCAGTATTCGATGTCGTTGGCCTTGCGATTAAAGAGATTGAGCACATCGAGCGTGAACTGCAGGTTACGGTCGACGCGATAACCGGCTTTCAGGCTCGCCATCAGGAAGGGCGTCGATTTTTGCGTCCCGGTCTCCTCCAGCGCATAGGCGCCGAGGTAGCGCAGGCGTACGCCGCCAAACCACTTGCCCCCCTGATCCGCAGTCAAGCCGAGCGAGGCGGTGAGCGGAATGGCGTTGGGTACGTGGCGCCCGCCATTGTCGACATTGGCATCCTTGAAACGTGCCTTTGACCAGGCAAGATCAGCATCGAGAATCCAGCCGTCAACCGGTACGACATGGTTCGACCACTCGATACCGTGACGCCGGGAAGCCCCCTTCGGCTCCGTCACCCCCTCGTCGCCGATAAAGACAAGCTCCGATTCGAGATTCATTTGCCAGACGTTGAGGTTGCTGTGCCAGCCCGGCAAGGGGGTCGCTCGCATACCGAGTTCGTTGCCGCGTGCCCGGACGATCAGCGGTACCGGCGTGGCGGTACTGCCATCCTGAGGGTTGATGCGTGCCGTCGCGCCCCGCGCATCATTGCTATGAAAACCCCGGCCGGTATTGGCGTAAAACTCGGTTTCACCCAGGAGCTGGAATGGCCCGAAAACCAGGCCCAGTTTAGGGCTGGTCTGATGTGCGCCCTCCTGGCCGCCATTCTCCATGTTGTTGGCGCCGCCCAGCGCTGTGGCGCGGGCTTGGATCTGGTCATGCCGCAGGCCAATCTGAGTCCGGAACCAATCGGTCCATTGCGTACGGGCGTCGATATGGAGGCCCAGGTTGCTCTGCAGCACGCGATCCTCACGGACGGTGCGGGTGCGTTGGCGATTCTCCGTGCTGTACAGCCCCACCTTACCGATCCGGTCCTGGCGGAACTGCAGGCCGAGGGTCAATTCGGTATCCCGCCAGTTCGGGCCGAGCAGCCAGCTGCGGCTGGCCTGGCCGCCCCAGAGTGTGCGCTGGTCGGCCTGCTCGTGCTGGTCGCCCTGCGCGCCGCTGATGAACCCGGAGGGGGCCGAATAGAGGTTCAAACCATAGTCGACGACATACAGATTGAGCTTGCGCGCGCCATCCGCCTCGGTGCGTGCCCAGTCGCCGGAGAGGCTGTAGCGGTGGGTCTTGCCGCCATCGTTGGGGGAAAGGGCACCATAACGGGGGATTTCTCCGCTGTCGATGGCACGCGCCGGCAGATGCTCGGTGGCGCGCCAGCGGGCCTCATACAGCATGCCGGTCAGGGCAAAACC
This sequence comes from Dechloromonas sp. ZS-1, assembly GCF_039649255.1. NCBI lineage: Bacteria > Pseudomonadati > Pseudomonadota > Betaproteobacteria > Rhodocyclales > Azonexaceae > Dechloromonas > Dechloromonas sp. ZS-1. Next base: position 92,538 of record NZ_JBDIYD010000009.1, read on the forward strand.
GTTGGCTGCCGTACCCGAACTGAGGCGAACCACCCCGTTGGTTTTCTTCAGGTGTTCTGCCTGATCCCAGGGGCCGTCATTGCCGGCCACTTCCAGCGCCCCGAGCAGGTTCATGCCGTTGAACGCATGGCTGCCGGCGCTGAGCAGGCGACGATAATTGCCTTGCCCCAGACTGAGGTCGACAAAGGCTTGATCCAGCTTGCGTACATAGTCGATGCGGGCCGCACCTGCGGTGGCGAAATCGCCATCCTCCGCGGCATACACGCCTTTACGGTATTTGACGTTGCCGATCAGTTCCGGGATCAGATAATTGAGATCCATGTAACCCTGACCGTGTGCATGCGTCACCATGTTGGCCGGCATGCCCATCACGTGCGTCGCGAAATCGCTGCCGTGATCCAGATTGAAACCGCGCAGAAAGTATTGATTGGCTTTGCCGTCACCGGAGTGCTGGGTCACCATCATGCCGGGCACGACCTCGAGAACTTCCGCCGGGCGCAACAAGGGACGATTGGCCAGTTGTTTGGCGGTAACGGTGCCCTCGCTGGCCGAGTCGGCAATGCCGGTCAGATTCTGGCTGCCGCTGGTGACCGAAACTTCCTGCAAGGTGGGAATGCCGGCGGCGTGCGCATGGCCCAGGCAGGCTAGGGCAGCGGCAACCAGGGTGGGGGTGAATGAGCGGTAAATCATCAGCTTGTTCCAACAAGGACCGTCCGCCCGGCATTCACTGCGGCACACAAGGGAACTTGTGCACCCGCAGCCTTCTGCATCCCCGCAGACGGTCTGTTTTAAGGCATCGGCAGCCGTTGACCGCCGACCTGATCACGACAGGCCGGTCTCCGGGCTGGCAGGCGCATCGTTCAAAACGATGCCGGCAATATCGCCTTCCCGGGCGTATCTGACACGTAACACCCAGTGGCCGGTGCCTTGCTCTAGAGGCAATCACACCATGATATTGCTTTGTCCTGCTTACCGTTGCGGGGGCAGCCAGGGCTTTGCGATCAACGCGCACCCTGTTCCCGTTTCACCTGGATACCGGGGTATCCAGGAACCTGTAGCGAGGTTTCGCCGCCGGTATTTCCCGGTAGCGAGGCCCGCACTGTATCAGGATCGGGCATGTTTGCCCATGCCGATGCAATGCCGTGCTTCAGCGCGAGAGATGCAGATTGAACCAGGCGGCGGTGCGCAGGACCGGGTCTTCACCCGGCGTCAGGAGGTGGCATTCATGGGCCACGGCGAGATGGGGAAAGGCGCGCTCCGAGGCTGTTTTTGCCGGCTCGTCTCCGGTATCGAGCAGCATGCAGAGCGGTGCCGCCAGCAGTTTGAGGGCCTGCAAGCCGGCCCGATCGATCAGGCCGCCATGACAGGCCAGTGCCTTGACCTGGGTGTCACGCTGCGCTGCAGCACGGAGCGCGGCCGGTGAGGCGTCGCCGGACGCGAAAATCGCCAGCGGCAGGGACTCGGTATCGCCATCGTGGCGCAGCATGTCGAGCAGATCCAGCAGGCGCTCGGTCAGTTTGGGCACGTTCTGGGTGGCATCGGCAAAACGGCTTTCCTGGGCTGTCAGCAGTTCCATGCTGCACACCGCGAAATGGCGGGCGGCGAGATTGGCCGTGATCCAGGCGTCGACCGGTGCATGATGCGCACGGGCCAGCAAGACCAGCCCGCGCGGCTGATCCGGCAGATCGAGACTGCCATGCAGGGAACCCAAGGGGGTGTTTCGAATCAGGGTGCGGTTCATGATTGCAGGCGAATGGGGATGCGGCGTGCGCCGAACGCCTGGCCGGCATGCCCGAGTTGCGCGCCAAAGCGCCCGGCCAGCGGGGTTTGGCAATGCGGGCAGGTGCCGTCGGCAGTCAGCGCATAGTCCTGAATTGTATAACCGTCACGGCGGATCAGCGTTTGCGCGCAGTGTGGGCAGTGCGTCACGCCGCCTTCCGGATCGCGCACATTGCCGAGATAGACATGCTGAAGGCCGGCTTCGCGCGCCAGTTGGCGAGCGCCTTGCAGGGTGGCGAGGGGCGTGTTGGGCCGGTCGCGCAAGCGCCAGTCGGGGTGAAAGGCGGTGAAATGCAGCGGAATGTCCGGGCTCAGCGCTTGCGCAATCCATTGACTCAGCGCACGAATTTCGTCCGGACGATCGTTGAGGCCGGGAATGAGCAGGGTGGTGATTTCCAGCCAGCATGCAGTGTCGTGATGCAGGTAGCTCAGCACATCGAGCACGGGTTGAAGACGGCCGCCACACTGACTTCGGTAAAAATCATCGGAAAATGATTTCAGATCGACGTTGGCCGCATCCATCCGGCTAAAAAACGCCCGGGCCGGTTCGGCGTGGAGATAGCCGGCGGTGACCGCCACGTTACGGATGCCGCGAGCGCGGCAGGCCTCTGCCGTATCCAGCGCGTATTCGGCAAAGATCACCGGGTCGTTGTAGGTATAGGCCACGCTGTCAGCCCCGTGGCGCACGGCAGCGCTGGCAATCGCCTCGGGTGTGGCGCTGTCCATCAGGCGATCCATGTCGCGGGCGCGCGAGATATCCCAGTTCTGGCAGCATTTGCAGGTCAGGTTGCAGCCCGCCGTCCCGAAGGAAAGCACGCTGCTGCCGGGATAAAAATGATGCAAGGGCTTCTTTTCAATGGGGTCAATGCAGAAACCGGAGGAACGCCCCCAGGTCGTCAGCACCATCCGGCCATCCTGGTGCTGGCGCACGAAACAGGCGCCGCGCTGGCCGGGGTGCAACTGGCAGTCACGCGGACAGAGATCGCACTGGATGCGCCCATCCGCCAATGCATGCCACCAGCGCGCGGGATGGGCATCGGTGCCGCCGGTCATCGGCGAGGTCGGCGGCCCCGTCATGCCCGATGCCGGATCGGCGACGGTCAACGGCGTTTTTCCCGCCATTTTTCCACCGGGTAACGTGCCAGCGTCAGGTCTGCCGGCCAGGCGTCGCGTGCCAGCCCGGCCTTCTGCTTGAGGTGCGCGAGAAAGTCGGCCGGATCGGGCAGCTGGGCCCAGACCTGAGGCAGGAAAGTGGCGCGATGACAGCCGCTGCTCAGAATGACGCCATCGATACCGGGGCGCAACTGCGCCCGCGCATCGGCTTCGTCCCGGAAAGTCAGCGGCTCGCCCGGTCCCAGGAGGGAAACTTCGACCTGAGTGTCCGCCCATTCCGCCGCGTTCATCGGGGCAAAGCGCGGGTCGCGGAAAGCCGCGGCGAGGGCATTGTGCGTAATGTCATCCGCGAGTGTGCGGTGTGGCACCAGGCTTCCGATACAGCCGCGCAACTGGCCGTGGCGGGTCAGTGTGACAAAGGTGGCGCCGATTTGGGCGAGCTCAGGCAGGTCGACCGTCGGCAAGGCCGCACCCTGTAACTGTGCGCTGATCGCCTGACGGGCGCGTTGCAGCAAGGCGATGCCGAGTGCGTTGTCGGCGGCGGGGGGCTTGGTCTGAGCCGGCGCGGGCGCTGCCTCGAAGAGCGCAAACGCCGCATAGCCCACAACGCGTGCCATGTTGCCGCCGGTATCCCCCGAATGACAGTGATGAATCGCCTCGATATGCAGATCCCGTTGTCGCGCCGTGTGCAGAAATGCATTGAGCGGATAGGCACCGCAGGCTTCTGCCGGCTGAATATCGGTCGCGAGGTTGAGGATGCGGGTGCGCGTACGGGCGTCCTGGGCCTCGGCTGCCGGTGCCGGCAGGTAGTGCGACAGATCGGTGCTGATCACGAACAGGGTTTCCGGCCCACCCCAGCAGGTTTCGATGACCTCGGCCAAGGTGTCGGGCGCGATCTCGCCAACGCCGATCGGCAGGAGCTCAAAGTGATCGAGCACCCGTTGCAGGAAAGGCAGATGCACTTCCAGCGCATGTTCCTGCTGATGGGCCAGCGCGCTGTCCACCACCCACGGCGCGCGCTGCAGCGCCGCCAAGCCCGCCTGATCGAGCGCGATCGTGCCGAGCGGAGTGGCAAAATGGCTGGCCGCCGGCAAGGCCAAGCCGCGCACAAACACACGATGCAGCGGGCCGAGCAGGACCACGCGGCGGATTTGTTTCGCCCAAGGGCGCAAACCGCCATAGGCGCGTCCTGCCGTCGCACCGGAATAGCGGTAACCGGCATGCGGCACGATCAAGGCCTTGGGCGGCGTTGACCAGACCGCCGGTGCTGCGTCGAGCAGGGCATCGACCTCGTTGCGCAGTTGGATGGCATCAGCGGGATAAAAGCTGCCGGCCACGGCAGGAGGGCGAATGGCAGTCATGGGGATGCCTCAGATGAACAACAGGCCCACGCCAAGCCCGGCGCCGATGGCGAGCAGGCCGGGCAGGGCCGGACGGGCCAGCGGTCCGCGTCCGATGCTGAGTACCAGGCCGATCTTGAAGATCAGATTGGCAACGAGGGCGAGGGTGACGGCGATCACCGCCTCGGTACCCGCCACCTTGTCCAGATTGAACATGCGCAGCGTGGACAGCACGCTGGCATCGGCATCGGTCAGGCCCGAGACCAGCGCCACGATATAGAGGCCGCTGTTGCCCGCCACGTCCTGCAACCAGGCCGCCGTAAGCAGCACGACGGCGTAGAGCAGGCCGAAGGAGACGGCGGTTTTCAGTTCGGTCGGGTTCTTCACTTCCGGCATCGGCAGTTCGCCTGCCTCGGCGAGTTCCTTCCAGCCATACAGGGCCATGGCCACGCCCGGCACGATGCCGCAGGCGAAGACCATGGCCAGTGGGCCGATCAGGCTGGGTGCGACAACGCTGGCCACGATGCCCAGGCGGATCATCACCATCACGTTGGCAATCAGGATGACGATGGCCGACATGCGTACCAGATGGCCGTGTTCCGCCGCGTGCCGGGAGAACATCATGGTCGTTGCGGTCGACGAGGCCAGACCGCCGAAAATGCCGAGCACCGCTGCACCGTGACGGGCACCGATGATGCGCAAGGCGAGATAGCCGGCCAGCGCCAGACCGGAAATGAGGACCACCATCCACCAGATCTGACGCGGGTTGATTGCGCTGTAGGGGCCGAAATCCTGGCTCGGCAGAATGGGCAGAATGACCAGTGAAAGCACCGCAAACTGCAGGATGGAATTGATGTCCTTCGGGGTGGTGCGTTCGCTTAGTTGTTTCAGTTCGGCCTTGAAATAGAGCAGGGTGGTCGTGGCAATGCCGAGCATGACGGCCAGGGTGGTGTAGCCGTGCCAGATCGCAGCCCCCAGGCCATAGGTCACGATGATGGCGGCCTCGGTCGTGAAGCCGCGGAATTGCTCCTCCTGCTGTGAGGAAAAATTGGAGGCCACCATGGTCCCGGTCACGACCAGCAGGCCGACCGCCAGCATCCAGGGACCACCACCCGTGCGTTCGCCGAGCAGCGCAAACAGGCAACCGAGCAAGGCGATCAGGGCAAAGGTGCGCAAGCCGGCTGCGGCATCCGGACGCCGTTCGCGTTCCATGCCGATAAGGAGGCCGATGCCGAGCGAGGTGGCAAATGCCTCCAGGGGAACTGCCAGTTCAGGAACGATGAAACTCATCGAATGCCGCGCCTCCACGAGGTTTTTAGTAAAATTAAGCCATGCCACGCCATTACGCAATCGTTCCCGCTGCCGGAACCGGCGCCCGCTTCGGTGCCGACAAACCGAAGCAATACCTCGACCTCCTTGGTCGCCCCCTGATTTTTCACACCCTGGCGGCGTTGACCGCCTGCCCCGAGATTGAACGGGTGTGGGTCGTCCTGTCGCCGGACGATCCCTACTGGCCGCGTTACGACTGGTCCGTCCTCGGCCTCAAGCTCGAAACCGTGCGTTGCGGCGGCGCGACCCGCGCCGAGAGCGTACATAACGGCCTGCAGGCGGCCGCCATGGTCGCTGTTGAGGATGACTGGGTGCTGGTGCACGATGCGGCCCGACCGTGTTTGAGCGGGCAGATGCTCGACGCGATGTTCCGCGAACTGGCCGACGATCCGGTCGGTGGCATTCTCGCCGTGCCGGTGGCCGACACCTTGAAGCGGGCCGATGCCGAGCAGCGCGTGGCCGCGACCGAGCCGCGCGACGGCCTCTGGCAGGCGCAAACCCCGCAGATGTTCCGCTACGGTCAACTGTGCAGCGCCCTGCAAAACCATCGCGACGTGACGGACGAGGCCGGCGCCATCGAGGCGGCCGGCTTGACGCCCCGCCTTGTGCGCGGCGATTCGACCAATCTCAAGGTGACTTATCCGGCCGACCTCGCCTTGGCCGCCATGATTCTCAGGGGACGCAAATGAATTTCCGCATCGGGCAGGGCTACGATGTCCATCGGCTGGTTGAAGGCCGCAAACTGATTCTCGGCGGCGTCGAGATTCCTCACGCCACCGGCCTGCTCGGACATTCCGATGCCGACGCCCTGCTGCACGCGATTACCGATGCGCTGCTCGGCGCCGTTGCGCTGGGTGATATCGGTCGTCACTTCCCGGATACCGACCCGCGCTTCAAAGGGGCCGACAGCCGTGTCCTGCTGCGTGGGGCGGTGGCCCTGCTGCGCGAACGCGGCTGGGCGCCGGTCAACGTCGATGCCACCCTGATTGCCCAGCAACCCAAGCTGGCACCGCACGCCGCCGCCATGGTGGCCAATGTGGCGGCAGATCTGGGGATCGGGCTCGATTGCGTGAATATCAAGGGCAAGACCAACGAAAAGCTGGGCTATCTGGGGCGCGAAGAAGCCATCGAAGCCCAGGCCGTCGTGCTCGTCGAGAAAATCGGCTAAGTATTGTCCGCTGGCAGGCGGGCGCGCCCGACGCTTCTTTGCCTTCCCGCCACCGGAAATGCTGCGCGATGTGCTGCCAGCCTTTGCTGGCCCGCGCGGGGGCGAGATCGCCCCTTCAGCCAGCCCATCGCGCAACGGGCGTAGGCTCTGCCGATTTTGTCGGTGTGTCGGACATTTCTGGCGGCATCTTGATGTAGGCAGGGCCTCACCGGGGGTGCTGAAGTGGGCATTCCCTTGCAACACACCGAATAAGCAATTTAAACACCCATAAAAACAAAAGCTTGCAATCCATGCGGTTGCCGCCGATGCATGACAACCCGGCTGGCATAGCCCTTGCGATAGGTTCATCGGCCCCCGCTCGGGGCGCCGGACAATATCAACACAGGGAGATCATCATGGCATGGGAGTTGTTGTTTACTTCGGATATCGGTTTGCTCAGCCTCTTCACGATTGGCTTCATCCTTGTGATGTGCTGGTACATCGCCAGCTACGTCACGAAGCACATGAAGGATGCACCGCCGAAGGATGTTCTGCCTCCCACGGCACACTGATCGCCTCCGACTTCGGGCTCACGCCCAAGGCGTCAAGGAAGGCGACTTCCGGCTGTTTCCGTCCGCTTGAATTTCCCCCTTTCGGTATGGCATCCCAAGGCTGTGCCGATGACCTCCTCCCAACGGAATTCAGCCAGGAACAGCAGGAAGTCGCCGGCCTGCTCCACGCAAACGGGCTCAGCCCGTTTTTTCGTTGACGGCGTCGCCTTGAAGGTCGCTTATTGGGGCGTGACAGGAATGACGATACGGGCCAGCAAGCCGCCGCCTGGATTGGCGAGGAGATGCAACTGGCCGCCATGCTGGCGGATGATGCGGTCGACGATGGCCAGGCCCAGGCCGGTACCGTTGGCATCGGTACGCGCATCGGTCATCCGGGTGAAGGGACGCTTCATGCGCTCCACCTGATCGGCCGGAATACCGGGGCCGGCGTCGGCGATTTCGATGCAAATTTGATCGTTGACCGTCGCTGCCCGCAGGGCAGTCATGCCGCCGCCGTATTTCCAGGCATTGTCGAGCAGATTGCTCAGCGCCCGGCCGATGGACTTGGGCGCGCCGAGTATTTCGGGCAAGAGGGCAAGTTCGGCCGGGCAGGGGCGGCCGATTGCGCGCTGGCGATCGACCAGTGTGGCCAGCAGGGCATTCAGATCGACAGGCACCCGATTTTCGCCTTGATCGGCGCGGGCGTAATCCATGAATTGCGAGATCACGGCTTCCATCTGCTCGATGTCGGCCACCACGGCATCGCGGGCTGCCGGGTCAGGCATGCTCATTTCGGCTTCCAGGCGCAGTCGGGTGAGCGGGGTGCGCAGATCGTGCGAGATGCCGGCCAGAACTTCCGAACGGTCCTTTTCATGGCGGGCAAGGTCGCTCGCCATGGTGTTGAAGGCCGTGGCCAGTTCGCGCAACTCATCAGCGCCATCGGTTGGCAGCGGCGGCGGCGTCTGACCGCGCCCGACCGTGGCTGCAGACTGCGCCATGGCTTTCAATGGCCGGCTGATACGCGAGGCGATCAGCCAGGCGACGGCGAGCGCCAGGGTGATCGCCAGGGCGCCCCAGCTCAGCAGGTGGTTGGTGACATTCCGCTGAGCACGTTCGCTGGGCAGGATCAGCCAGTAGGCTTCGTCATCGCCGTCGTCGAGGCGAAAACTGACCCAGAACCCCGGCACGCCATCGACTGCCGCAGCAATCCGGGTGTCGCGCCCCAGACGCTTTTCCAGTTCGGCCTGGAGCAAACGGTGAAAGCGCGACTCCGGCATGTCCTCGATCTGGTCCTCCGGCTCGGCCGGCAGCAGGCGAATGCCTTCCCGCGTCATGAATTCGCGGAAGAGTCCTGGCCGCTTCTTGGGTGCGGCAGCAAAAAGCGAGCCCCGGATCAGGTTGACCGCCGAACTTGCCAATTGGGCAATTTCCCGCGCCCGCGGCTCGGCATCCATGTAGCGGAACAGGCTGAGCCAGCCTGCGGTGGTCAGCAGGACGAGCAGGGCGAGCAGCAGGAAGGTGCGGGCCAGCAGGGTGCGCGGCATGAGGGGCGGCGATGCAATCGACAGCGGTCAGTCGCGCGTGCTGCCATCCGGCACGAACACATAGCCGAAGCCCCAGACCGTCTGGAGATAACGCGGCTGTGCCGGGTCCGGCTCGATCAGCTTGCGCAGGCGCGAGACCTGAACATCGATGGCACGGTCGAAGGGGCCTTGCTCACGGCCACGCGCCAGGGTCATCAGCTTGTCGCGTGACAGCGGCTGGCGCGGGTGCTGCAACAAGACTTTCAGCACGGCAAATTCGCCGGTGGTCAGCGAGACAATCTCGTCACCGCGCTTGAGGGTGCGGGCAGCCAGGTCGACTTCGATATTGCTGAAGCGGATGCATTCCTGGGCATCATCCGGCGCGCCCGGCGGGCGGCTGCCCTGACGGCGCAGCACGGCATGCATGCGGGCCAGCAATTCGCGCGGGTTGAAGGGTTTGGGCAGGTAGTCATCCGCGCCCATTTCAAGACCCACGATGCGATCGACTTCGTCGCCTTTGGCAGTCAGCATGATGACGGGCGTGGTATCGCCCTGGCCACGCAGGCGACGGCAGATGCTGAGGCCGTCTTCGCCCGGCATCATGAGATCGAGCACGATCAGATGGTAATGTTCGCGGGCCCGGGCCTTGTCCATCTGCTGGCCATCGGCCACCGCCTTCACTTCAAATCCCTGCTCGGTGAGATAGCGCGTCAGGAGATCGCGGAGGCGGGCATCGTCATCGACGACGAGAATGTGCTGGTGAGTGTCGTTCATGCGGGCAAGGATAAACCGGTTGATCTGGGATGGGCAGGCCACAACGCAGGCAAATGGTAACAAATGCTTGCTTGTCGGCAGATGGAAACATTCCCTTACAATTGCATCCGCATTGCGCTCCGCCGGGGGAGACAATACATCCGTTGCCGTTTTCTCCTGATCATCGTGTCTGCCGTCTCCGTTTTCTCGCGTTTTTCCTGTTGTTGCCTGATGCTGGTGCTGTTGGCCAGCCCGCTGGCGCACGCACAGGTGAGCTGGCGCGACCTCCCGCCCGAGGAGCGCCGCCAGTTGCGCCAGCAAATGCGCGAACAATGGCAGGAACGGGACCATCATCGCGACATGGATGCGCCACCGCCCCGGCGCTGGCAGGAAGTACCGCCTGAAGACCGGCGTCAGATGCGCCAGCAGATGCGCGAGGAAATCCGCGAGCATCATCCCCGGCGGCCGGATTACGACCGGCCGCCTCCCGGCGGGGGACGGGGCAACTGGCGCCACGAGCGCTGAACCGCCCACATCGCATGCGCCGAGCCGGATCAGCTCCGGTAAAATGACGGCCATGCCTATTCTTGCCCTCGAAACCTCGACCGAACTCGGTAGCTGCGCCCTGTTGATCGGTGACCAGTGCCTTGAGCGTACCTGCCCGACAGGTCGTCCGCATTCCGAAACCCTGCTTCCCCTGATCCGGGAATTGCTGGCCGAAGCCGGCCTGACCTTCAGCCAACTCGCTGGCATTGCCTTCGGCGTGGGCCCCGGCGCCTTTACCGGCTTGCGCGTCGCCTGCGGGGTCGCCCAGGGCTTGGCCACGGCGGCCGATCTGCCGCTGGTCCCGGTATGTAGTCTGGAAAACCTGGCCGAGCAATCCGGGCAGGATGCGGTGCTCTCCATCCTGGATGCACGCATGGGTGAGGTTTATGTTGCAGCCTATCAGCGGCAGGCCGGTACGTATCGGCAGCAGGGTGACATTCAGGTTGTCCCGCCGCAGGCTGTCCCCGTCCCGGAAGGCTCGGGCTGGCTGGCCGTCGGGAATGCGCTGGCGGTTTATCCGGCGCTCGGCGAGCGCCTGGACGCCGCCGGCATTCATCATCTCGCCGGAATCACCTTGCCGCTGGCCAGCGTCGCTGCCCGTCTGGCTTTGCCGCGCCTGCAGGCCGGGCAGGGGATTGATGCGGCCTTGGCAGCGCCGCTGTATATCCGCGACAAAGTTGCCAAAACAGTGGCCGAGCGACTGAGTGAAGGCGGGCGCGCATGAGTTTTGAGCTGGCGGCGCCGGAGTTTTTGCCCATGCACGCCCGGGACCTCGATGAGGTGGCTGCACTGGAAGCGCATCTCCAGGCATTCCCCTGGACCCAAGGCCATTTTGCCGATTCGCTGACCGCCGGACACAGTGTCTGGGTGTTGCGCAGCGGAAGCCAGTTGATCGGTTTTGCCGTGGTCATGGTCGTGCTGGATGAGGCGCACCTGCTCAACATCGGGGTCGATGCCCGTCTGCACGGCCAGGGCTTTGGTGCGCGCCTGTTGCGTCATGTCATGACCGTGGCGCAACGCCACGGTGCCCACCGGCTGTTTCTTGAAGTGCGTCCCTCCAACGACCGTGCCGTGGCCTTGTATCGCCACTTCGGCTTTCGTGAGATCGGGCGACGCAAAGGCTATTATCCGGCACAAACAGGCCGTGAAGATGCCCTCATCTTTGACAAGGAACTCGCATGAGCCTGAGTCGCGAGCAGATGTTGCACGAAATGGGGATCACCCCGCTCTGGGTACTGCGAGACCCCGCGCCGGCCGAGTTGTCCGAGATGGCGTGCGATGAGGCTGTCACGGCCCCCGAGGTTGTCGCTCCCCCTTCCGTCATCGCTGATGTGCCGCCACGGCATGGGCCTGCAGCGCAGACCGAGCCCCTTGTGCCCACAACTGTAGCGGCGCGTACAGGTACCACTACGCCGACGGTCGACCACCTGGATTGGCCTGATTTGGCCAGGGCGGTGGCCGAATGTCGCGCCTGCGGCCTGTGCCAGCAACGCAAACAAGCGGTGCTGGGGGTTGGTGATCTTCAGCCAGACTGGCTGTTCATCGGTGAAGGGCCGGGTGCGGAAGAAGATGTGAAGGGCGAACCCTTTGTCGGTCAGGCTGGCAAATTGCTCGACGCCATGTTGGCTTCCATCGATCTCGAACGAGGCAAGAAGGTCTACATTGCCAATGCCGTGAAATGCCGCCCGCCCGGCAACCGTACGCCCGAGGCGGCCGAGATGGCGACCTGTCATCCCTATCTGGCCCGCCAGATCGCCTTGCTCAAACCCAAAGTCATTGTCCTGCTCGGCAAGGCGGCGGTGCATTCGGTGCTGCAGGACGACAAGCCCCTGGGCAGCTTGCGCGGCCGCCAGTTTGAATATGCCGGTATTCCGGTCGTCGTGACCTATCACCCGGCTTATCTGCTCCGTAACCTGCCGGACAAGGCCAAGGCCTGGGAAGATTTGCTCCTGGCCCGTCGCACCCTGGCGGCACGGCAAGACCCGGCGCTGCCTTTCTAAAGAACATCCCCGAAAACAAAACGGCCTCCCGATGTGGAGGCCGTTTTCATTCAGGCTGCAGGGCGCTCAGTGATGGGGGGTGTCGTCCAGATGGCAGACATCGTCGTGCTCGCGCTGATTCTGCAGGTGGCGCTCGCGAATCAGGTACATGAGACCGCTGACGCAAAGACCAAACAGGGTGACGACCAGGTAGATCGAAAGATTCATTTTGACCATCAGGTAATACAGGCCTGTCATGATCAGGATGGAGAGGTTTTCATTGAAGTTCTGGACGGCAATCGAGTGCCCGGCCCCCATCAGCACATGGCCACGGTGCTGGAGGAGGGCATTCATCGGCACGACAAAGAACCCGGAGAGCCCGCCGATCAGGATCAGCAGCGGGACGGCAATCCAGATGCTATGCACGAAATTCATGACAAGCACGATCAGGCCCATCGCAATCCCCAGCGGAATGACCTGAACCGATTTGCGCAGCGTGATCATCTTGGCAGCGATGATTGCCCCGACAGCCACGCCGATGGCCACCACGCCCTGCAACATCGAGGCTTTGGAGAGGTCGAGTTGCAGTGATACCTCGGACCACTTGATCACGATGAATTGCAGCGTTGCGCCCGCACCCCAGAACAGCGTCGTCACCGCCAGGGAAATCTGGCCCAGACGGTCGCGCCAGAGCAGGGCAAGGCAATGCTTGAATTCATGCACCAGATAGAACGGATTACGCTTGAGCGGCTTGTGATCAACCCCGGTGTCCGGCACTTTGAGATTGAACATGGCTGCCAGGATGTACAGGACACCAATGATGGTGAGCGCCATTTCACTGGCAGTATCAATACCGGTTTCAATCAGGGGAAAATCGAAAGCCAACAGCGTATGGGCCACATCGGGCCGGATCAGCGCGCCGCCGATCACCACACCGAGAACGATGGCGCCCACGGTCAGGCCTTCAATCCAGCCATTGGCCACCACCAGCAGGCGCGGCGGCAGATACTCGGTCAGGATGCCGTATTTGGCCGGAGAGTATGCGGCGGCTCCCAGGCCGACGACTGCATAGGCGAGCAAGGGATGTGCGCCAAAAAACATCATGCCGCATCCCGCAATCTTGATGGTGTTGCTGATGAACATGACGCGCCATTTCGGCATCGAGTCCGCAAATGCACCGACAAATGCCGCCAGGACAACATACGAGACCGTGAAGAAAGTCTTCAGCAGCGGCTCGTATTCGGCCGGGGCATGCATGTCACGCAAGGCTGCAATCGCAGCGATCAACAACGCATTGTCGGCCAGCGCGGAAAAGAACTGCGCGGCCATGATGATGTAGAAGCCAAACGGCACGAGAGGTCTCTCTTCTTGTGTCTTATATAACTTTCGGCGGCTTTTATAACACGCTTTCGATTGAAATTCAGTGACAGGCGGCAAACGCCGTTTGACGGGCGATGACGGCTCGGATTCAAACAACTGATTCAATGGTGCTTTGTCCCGTATGAGTTGGATAAATCGGTATCGCTGACTGCATCGTGATTTGAAGATCCGTTAGTCGCATAATTTGTATTATGTAAACTAATAGACAAATTCGAGAAATGGAAGATGACCTTCTCGCACACCAACAATCTTGGCGGATCATCCCGCCCATGTTAAAAGTCGCGGCATGCGTATTCCCGATTTTATTTGGCCGCAGTGGCTGCGCGATTATCCGCGCCGCGATCTCGGTGCGGATATCACTGCCGGCGTGCTGGTCAGTATTCTGGTCGTGCCCCAGAGTCTCGCCTATGCGCTGCTCGCTGGCTTGCCACCGCATTTCGGTTTGTACGCAAGTATTTTCCCCGTGCTCATTTACGCCTGGTTTGGCAGCAGCCGGGTTCAGGCGGTCGGCCCGGTGGCCATCACCGCCATCATGACTTATACCGTTCTGCTCCCGCTCAGTCGCCCGGGATCGCCGGAATACATCGTGCTGGCGGCAACCTTGTCCTTGCTCTCCGGTGCGATGGTGTTTGCCTGCGGTCTGGCGCGCCTTGGCTTCCTCTCGCAGTTGCTGAGCCGGCCGGTGGCCAGCGGGTTCATTTCCGGCTCGGCGGTATTGATCGTGTGCAGCCAGTTCAAACACCTGCTGGGCTTGAGTGCCCTGCCGACACAGCCCTGGACCGCAGGGGGATTGCTCACGATTTTCTCCAGCATTCATGGCATGACCGCGCTCGTCGGTGGCATCAGCCTGCTCATGTTGATGCTGGCGCGAACCTGGCTCGCCACCGGCTTGAAAAAACTGGGTTGCGCTCCGGCAACAGCCGCATTTGCCGCCCGGCTAGCGCCCTTAGTGGTCGTTGCATTGGGTAGCCTGGCGGTTTACGCCGGGGAACTGGATCGCCGCCACGGGTTGGCTGTGGTGGGCAATATTGCCGGAGGGCTGCCTTTGTTTTCGTGGCAATTGCCGGATGCTGAGCACGTGCAGCGCCTGATCATCCCGGCCCTGACGCTTGCGCTGATTGGCATGGTCCAGAATATTTCCATGGCCCAGGCCCTGGCCGTGAAACGTGGCGAACGGGTGGATGCCAACCGGGAATTGGTCGGTCTGGGGCTGGCCAATATCACCTCGGCCTTCGTCGGGGGAATGCCGGTGGGCGGCGGCGTTTCGCGCTCGGCGGTCAACGTTGCCTCCGGGGCACAAACGCCGCTGGCCAGCATGGTTGCAGCGCTGGTGACCATCTTCATCGTGCTGTGGGCTTCCCCCTGGCTGGCCCATCTGCCGCTGGCAACCCTGGCGGCAAGCATCATGCTGGCAGCGTGGAGCATGGTCGACCTGGCCGCCTTGCGTCAGGCCATGGCATATGACCGCGCCGATGCCCTGGCCTGGTTGGGGACTGCACTGGGGGTGATCGTACTGGGTGTCGATGTGGGCATTGGCCTGGGCGTGGTGCTCTCGATGGCCACCCTGCTCTTCCATGCCAGTACGCCGCATATGGCGGTTGTCGGGCGTCTGCCCGGCAGCGAGCATTTTCGCAATGTGGCACGGCACCGGGTTGATACCCTGCCCCACGCCCTCTTTCTGCGCATTGATGAAAGCCTGTTCTTCGGCAATCTGGCCGCCATCGAGAGTTACATCCGTCAGGCGCTGGCGCAGCAGCCTGCCTGCCGCGATCTGGTACTGGTCATGAACGCCGTGAACCGGATGGACAGTACGGCGGTCGACACCCTGGCCGAACTGAACCGGGATTTGCTGGCGCAGGGCATTCGCCTGCACTTTGCCGAAATCAAGGGGCCGGTACAGGACCGTCTGCAGAACACGGCCTTGTGGCGGCATTTGTCCGGACAGGTTTTCCTGTCGGCCAGTGCGGCTTTCGACGCGCTGGCTGCGTCTGACTGCGCTCCCGCAGCGTCGAACTCGCCGGCTTAGTTCAGGCTTTCTTCCGGAATATCCGGCAGATTGACGATCTCGATGCCCTCATCGCGCAGGGCTTCATATTCATCCCGGGTCGTTTTGCCGCGAATGGCCCGCTCGGGGGCTTCCTGATAGTGGATCTTGCGCGCCTCGTCCGCAAAGCGGTCGCCGACATCCTCGCTCGTGTCACGCAACACCTGCACGAACTGACGATAGAGGGCGCGCATTTCAGTCCCCGTGGGCGGCGGCGTGCCGCTCGCAGGCGGGCTGGTCGATGACGCGTGCGCCGGCGGCTGTGCTTTGCCGGTTGAAACGGCAACCGCAGAGGGCACGCGCCGGATCGCCTGACTATCGCACTGCGGGCAGCTCAGCAGGCCGCGCTGGCGCTGCATGTCGAACTCGTCGGCATTCCGGAACCAGGCTTCGAAGCGATGATCGCGGTCGCAGCAAAGGTCGTAGATGATCATGCCGGTCAGCGCTGGCGGAACTGGCGGTGGCAGCTCTGGCAGGTGTCGTAGACTGCTTTGTAGGGCGCGTCGACCTGTGCCTTATCCTTGCTGCGCGCGGCTTCCAGGAGTTTGCCGGTGGCGGCCAGGAAGGCATCGCGCTCTTTGGCGAAGGCATCCGGTTTTTGCCAGACCGCATCGGTGGATTTGCTCGGCGGGTACTGGGTATCCGGGCCGAAATGCGTCCAGGGGGCCTCCTTGGCGGCATCCAGCGCTTCGGCAAATGTCAGGAAACGGGCCGCGTCATAGCGGTTGTCGCGCAACATCTTGCCCATCGGCTCAAACTGGCGGATGAATTCCTTGAAAGCCAGTTGTCGCGTTTTGACCGGTTGGCCGGGGCGGGTATCTTCCGGTTCGCCACACGCGGCAAGCAGTCCGACGGTCAACACGGCGCAGAGCAGGTTTTTCAGCATGGCAGACAAGGCGTTTTTGCGGGAGGCGCAATTATATAAGGGAGTGCCGGTGGTATCCTCCCGAGCCATGTTCAATTCGCGTCTTTTCTGACGGTCGACCGCATGCATGCTGCAGACTGGTCTGCCATCTGGCTGACCCTCAAACTGGCGAGCGTCGTCACCGTGCTTCTGCTGTTGGTCGGTACGCCCCTGGCGTGGTGGCTGGCGCGCACGCGTTCGGCCTGGAAAGGCGCGATCAGCGCCGTGGTGGCCCTGCCGCTGGTGCTGCCGCCGACCGTACTCGGTTTCTATCTGCTCCTGCTGATGGGGCCGCAAGGGCCGGTGGGCCAGTTGACCCAATCCCTGGGCTTGGGCTTGCTGCCCTTTACCTTTCCCGGACTGGTCGTGGCGTCGGTGTTCTATTCCCTGCCCTTCGTCGTGCAACCCATCCAGAATGCCTTTGAAGCCATTGGCGAAGCACCGCTCGAGGCCGCGGCCACCTTGCGTGCCTCGCCCTGGGATGCCTTCTGGTCCGTGGCAGTGCCGCTCGCCCGCCCCGGTTTCCTGACCGGGGCAATTCTGGGTTTTGCCCACACCATCGGGGAATTCGGCATCGTGCTGATGATCGGCGGCAATATCCCCGAGCAGACGCGCGTGATCTCGGTGCAGATCTACGATCATGTCGAAGCGCTGGAGTATGCACAGGCGCATGTGTTGTCGGCCGGACTGCTGCTCTTCAGCTTCTGCGTCCTGATCACGGTTTATGGCCTGAACGGGCGTCGGCGGGGCCGGTCATGAACGGTGAAATTCGCCTCGTTTGTGCGGTTGACCGTCAGGCATTCCGCCTCAACGTCGACCTGTCCCTTCCGGGTAGCGGCATCACCGCCCTCTTCGGCCCTTCAGGTTCCGGCAAGACCACCTGCTTGCGCTTGCTCGCCGGCCTCGAAAGGCTGCCGGGCGTACAGTGCAGCGTGGGCGATCAGGTGTGGCAGGACGATCAGCGGGGCATTTTTGTCCCGCCCCATCAACGTGCCTTGGGTGTGGTTTTTCAGGACGCCAGCCTGTTTGCCCATTTGTCGGTGCGGGACAATCTCCTGTTCGGGCAACGCCGCGTTCCAGCCGGACAACGGCGGCGTCAGCTCGGGGAAATCACGGCACTGCTTGGGCTGGAAACCTTGCTGGATCGTCTGCCGGCAGCGCTCTCCGGCGGCGAACGTCAGCGCGTCGCGATGGGCCGTGCCCTGCTGGCAGAGCCGGCCTTGCTGCTGATGGATGAACCGCTGGCGGCCCTCGACTGGCGGCGAAAACAGGAAATCCTCCCTTACCTGGAACGTCTGCATCAGGAACTGGCAATCCCGATGGTGTATGTCAGCCATGCACCGGATGAAGTCGCCCGACTGGCCGACCATCTTGTTCTGCTCGACGGCGGTCAGGTCATTGGGCAGGGCGCACTCAACACGGTCCTTGCCCGGACGGATCTGCCGCCGGTTTTCGCGGAAGATCCGGGCGTCGTGCTGTCGGTCTGCATTGCCGAACAGGCCGATGACGGCCTGACCCGCCTCAGTTTTCCCGGCGGCGATCTCTGGGTGGCGCAGCGTGCTCAAGCCATCGGCACCCCGCTGCGTTGCCGGATTCATGCCCGCGATGTCAGCCTGTCGCGCCAGCCGCTGGTGGAGAGCAGCATTCTCAATGCTGTCCGGGCCAACGTGCTCGATTTCACCCCATGCACGGTCCCCGGTCAGGTGCTGGTACGCCTTACCGTCGATGGCACCATATTGCTGGCACGCATCACGCAACGCTCCATTCAGCGCCTGCAGATTCAAGCAGGCGATACGGTCTACGCCCAGATCAAATCGGTTGCCTTGTTGGACTGACGGTTTCGCCGAACGCGTTTTCCCCCATTTTGCGCACGGCATGTTATAAAAGTGCCGTTACTGCCAAAACCATGGGCATTCATGGCTCCCATTCTCGCTTGTCGTTGCGTGTTTTTGTCCGGTGCGCTCGCGTTGACCGTCGCCACGGGGGACGTTTGCGCCCAGGAAACCCCGCCGCTTGAACTCAATGCCCATGCCAGCCTGGGCATGTCGCGCAGTCTGGCCAGCGGTGTTGCTTACCGTGCCATGGATAGTTCCTTGGTGGCGCTTGATGATGGCTGGAGCGGTCGGCTGGATAACCGGGTTGGCGTGCAGGCGCGCTGGAATATCACGCCCGCCTGGTCGGCCGTGGTCCAGTCACTGGTGCGCCGTAATGGCGCTGACGACGTCCGCATGGCGACGCCCTGGGCCTACGTGAGTTGGCAGCCGGACACACAATGGGAAGTTCGCCTGGGGCGGTTCCGTCAATCGCTCTTTCTGATTACGGATAGCTACGATATTGGTTACAGCCACCCTTGGGTGCGCCCTCCCGCAGAGCTCTATACGCTGGTTGGCGAAAGCACCAGCCTTGACGGTATACAGGTACGCCACCGCCATGCTCTGGGCGCAGGCGTAACCGGTACTTTAACCGCCCATGCGGGCGTAACGGAGGTAAAACGCCCGCGTTACCAAGTCCGCAATACGCGTAATCTTGGCATCTCGTATGCTGTCTCAGATGGGGCATTGACCGTCCAGGCAGCACTGGTGTCGGCCAATACCCGCATGAACTCCTCCGGCATCGAACAGATTGAAGCCCTGATTCGCCAGCAGGATGCTGCGGTGGCCGATGATTATGGCGTGGCCAATATCGCTGGCCAGACCTATGGCGGCCTGGGGCTACGTTACGAAAAGAACGGCTGGGTGTTCATTTCCGAAATTGGTGCCACTCAGCTTCAGCGTCGCTCGATGACCGATCGGCTCGGCTGGTATGCCACGCTGGGTCGGACTTTTGGTGCCTGGACGCCCTACCTGAGCTATGCCGAAAACCGGGTTACCGGCGCGCTGACCGAAGATCGGCTCGGTAGCGGCAGTACCGCCAGCACGGCGAATGCCTTCCTGGCCCGCCGTAACACCGGGCAACACACATGGTCGCTGGGTGTGCGCTGGGATTTTCAGGAAGGCATGGATCTGAAGGTTCAATTGGATCGGGTGAGTCCTGATACCTATGGTTTGCAAGGCAGTTTGCTGCCCGACGGTCGACATCATTTCAACGTCGTTTCTGTCGTCATGGACTGGGCCTACTGATGAGATTCCTGCGCCTGCCTATCCTGGTGATTGGTCTCATCGCTTGCGGCATGCCCGCGCAGGCCGTCATGGGCCAAGGACCGGCCATCGCCATCGTGGTCAGCGAGCGCAGCGCGATCAGGAGTCTCTCGCAGGAGGACATCGCAGCGGCGTTTTTGGGGATGTCCGTGCAGAATCTGGCCCCGATCGACAGCGATGACGTTTCTTTACGGGAAGCGTTTTACCAGCAACTGCTCGGGCGCAGCCGTAACCAGATGCGTGCATATTGGTCACGCATGGTCTTCACCGGCCAGGGACGGCCGCCGCCGGTGCTGAATTCGGATGAACTCGGCCGGGTCAGCAACGTCAATTGGCTGAGTTACGTCCGCAGCGACCAGAAGCCGGCAAAAACCCGCGTGCTGCTCGTTTTGCCCTGACCTGACCCGAGGCCGATTCAGTCGGCGTGGCGGGACTTGATATCGAGAATGGTGGGCAGGATCTCGATAAACGTATCGACAATCGCCGGATCGAAATGACGCCCCTTCTCCTGACTCAGTAGCGCCAGGGCATCGTCTACCGTCCAGGCCTTTTTGTAGGGACGCTCGCTGGTCAGCGCATCAAAGACATCTGCCACCGCGACGATCCGTCCTTCGAGCGGGATATGCTCCCCGGACAGCCCGTTCGGATAACCTGAGCCATGCCATTTTTCATGATGCGTCATGGCCACACTGGCAGCCAGTGCAAAGAGTTCGCTGCCCTCCGGGTCGCCAATGATGCGCGCGCCGATCTCGGCATGGGTACGCATGATCACCAGTTCGTCCGGATCCAGCTTGCCGGGCTTCAACAGCACCGCATCGGGAATCCCGATCTTGCCGATGTCGTGCATGGGCGCAGCGTTGTAGAGCAGATCCGTCCAGTTGCCAGGCATCCCCATGGCCGTCGCCAACTCACGCGAGTATTTGCTCATGCGGACGATGTGCATCCCGGTCTCGTTGTCCTTGAATTCCGCAGCTTGGCCCAGGGTACGAATCACCTTCAGGCGGGTTGTGTACAACTGATCCGTCCGCTCGCGCACCATCGATTCCAGGACATGCTGCTGATCCGACAAAGCCAGATGCGTGCGTACCCGAGCCAGGACAATGCGTGGCTTGACCGGTTTGGCGATGTAATCGACCGCACCCAATTCGAAGCCCTGCCCTTCATGCTGCTCATCGCCGCGCGCCGTGACGAAAATGACCGGGATATCAACCGTGCGTGGATTGCTTTTCAAGGCGCGGCAGACCTGGGTGCCATCCATGCCCGGCATCATCACGTCGAGCAGGATCAGGTCGGGCGCCAGGCCACCTTCCAGCAACTCCAGCGCTTCCTGGCCACTGGTGGCGGCCAGTACCCGGTATTCGGGGCGCAAGATCCCGCGCAACACCTCGATATTGTCCGGCATGTCATCAATGACCAGAATCGTGTGACGACGGTGTTGTCCGGCCTTAATTTCCATTGTTCTGACCCTTCTCACGTACATTGACAACAGCAAGCATGGTATCGACGCCCTTGAGCGCCGTTGCGAAATCATAGCGCGCAATGGCTTGGGTAATTTGTTGAAGTTGTTCGCGCATTTCGCCCGGCGGGATTTGGGCTGCGAGTCCTTCGATTTGCTCTACCGATTCGGTATCGTTGACCTTGAGCAACAGGCGGATGGCTCGCAACTGAGCGGAAATTTCATCTGCGCCTAGCGCGGGCATGTTCGGTGCGGGCTGCGTGCTATCAGGCAACTGACGAATGCTGGACAGCAAGTGATCGAGTGCCTCGAAGGTATGCTGGGCGCAACGGCCCGCCATGTTCCAGTCAGCCTCCTTGACTGCGCGCTCCAGTTCTTTCGCCTGCAAGGCCAGGCCTTGGGCGCCAATGGTGCCGGCCACCCCCTTGAGACTGTGGGCGAGCATGGACAAGGCTTCGGTATCACGCTCGGCCAAGGCAGCTCGGGCCTTGTCGGAGAAATTGCCAAACGACTCGCTGAAGCGCTTGAGAATGCGCCGGTAGAACTTTTCTTCGCCCCCGGATTGCGACATGCCCAGCCGGATATCAACCCCGGGCAGCGTCAGGCGCGACGCACTGCGGGCAGCCTGCTGGCGCTCCGCCGGACGAGGCAAAGTCGGCGGGGTCCGGCGCCGGTCAAAATGTCGCAACAGCGCATACAAGGCTTCGGGATCAATCGGCTTCGTGATGTGCGCATTCATGCCGGCCGCCAAGCTGTTCTCCCGGTCGCTCTCGAGCGCCCCCGCTGTCATGGCGATGATCGGTAAGGTGTCCGCAGCCTGCGTCTGCCGGATGATCCGGGCTGCCGCCAGACCGTCCATGACCGGCATCTGGATATCCATCAGGATCAGGTCGCAGGGGGCGTCACGGAGCAAATCGATCGCCTCCTGGCCGTTGTTCGCAACGCGTAGTTCCACCCCGACCCGTTGCAGCAACTCGGTCGCCAGTTCGATATTCACCTCGTTATCTTCGGCAAGGATGACCTTAAGTCCGGCCAGCGCAGGTTCGTTGTCTTTGGGCGTGGAGCAAGGGGCAATGGCATCGGCAGGCTGCCCCAGGCAACTATTCAAGGCATGCGAGAGCTGGCCGGGAGAGACCGGTTTGCTCAGTACCGGCTGCTCGGGCAAACCGGCATCGAGCAAGGCCTGATGCAACAGGGCGGTTTCATAAGCGCTGACCATGATGATGGCAGGCAACTGCTCGGCCGGGTGCTGCTTGCGTAGCGCGCCCAAGAGGGCGACCCCGTCCATTTCCGGCATTTTCCAGTCACTGAGCACAACATCGAAGGCTGCGCCAGGCAGCGTGGCCGCCAAGCGCTGTTGAGCCTCCAATCCACTGCCTGCCGTTACCGTGTCGAAGCCCATCTGGGCCATCATCGAAGCCAGAATTTCCCTGGCAGCTTCATTGTCATCGACAATCAAAGCCCGCTTGCCAGGCCAGTTGGTGACGGCCTGATGCACGGTTTCCTGCTTTGGCCGTCCCTTGCGGAAACGCAAGCCAAAACGGAAGGTGCTGCCATGGCCCTGGATGCTCTCGAGGGCGATCTCGCCGCCCATCAATTCGACCAGACGGCGGCAGATGACCAGGCCCAGGCCGCTGCCACCGTAACGGCGTGAAATCGAACCGTCTGCCTGAACAAAGGCCTTGAATAGGCGTGCCTGCTGCTCGGGCGAGATCCCGATGCCGCTATCCCGCACGGAGAAATCAATGCTGACCCAGTCCTTGTCCTGAGCCTGAACACTTGCCATGACCTGAATGTCGCCGGTCTCGGTAAATTTGATGGCATTCGACAACAGGTTGGTCAGCACCTGTCCCAGCCGCAGCGGATCACCGACGAGCAAATGCTGCAGATCCACCGGCAAATCGAAAATCAGTTCCAGCTGCTTTTCGCTGGCACGTAACCCGAGCAGATTCGAGAGGTTGCCAAATACTTCCTCAAGATCAAACTCGATATGCTCGATGCTGAGTTGGCCCGCCTCAATTTTCGAAAAATCGAGGATGTCGTTCAGAATGCCGAGCAAGGCATTGGCGGATTGATACACCTTGTCGATATAGTGTTTTTGTTTCGGCTCCAACCCGGATTCCAATGCCAAGTGGGACATCCCGATGATGGCATTCATCGGCGTGCGGATTTCATGGCTCATGGTCGCCAGGAAAGCCGATTTTGCATGATTGGCCTCTTCTGCCCGACCTCGCGCCTTGTCCAGTTCCTTGAGTGCCTCATTGAGCGCGTGATTGCGCTCATCGAGCTGAAGCGTGCGTTCAACGACACGTTGCTCCAGCGTGGCATTCAACACCCGCAATTCATCCTCGATACGTCGCAGATCGCTGACATCGAGCATCGCGACGATCAAAAAGCTGGTCTCGCCGATCTCGAATTGCTGCCCGAACATGATGAAGCGGCTCACGCTGCTCTCGGCAGAGGAGCGGAATGGCAATTCGTACGGGCCAAAGCGGCCATGCTGCGTCAATGCAAGGCGGATGGCGACCAAGTCGTCTTCGTCGATCTGCAGCCCGATGTCGTGAATGGTTTTCTCCAGCGCCCGTTCGCGTGCAACCCCGGACCGGGAGACCGCCACATCGTTGGCATCGATGATGACATAGCGTGATGTGGCTTTTTCAATGCGAAACAACAGCATGGGAATCGGTGCCGCATTAAATACATTGGCAAACTTGCGCTCACGCAGCGCAATCGCTGCTGCCATCCCGTTAAAGTGATCGGCCAGTTCGTCGAGTTCGTCCCGGCCTTCAACCGGCAACACTGCGTCGTAATTCCCGGCAGCCACGGCGCCAGCCATGCCGATAAAGCGCTGAAAGCGCGCACGGAGCCGATTACCAAAGAGGACTGCTAGCAACAACATCAAAACCAGCGCCAGGGCACCGGCTGCCATGCCGGCACGAGCCACCCGGTCCAGCACCTGCAACATGTCCCCCGGGCTCAGGCCGAACTGGAAATAACCAACCTGATTGTCATGCAACAGGATTTCGTGTCGCACGTGATACAGCCCGGACGCCAGGGCGCTGCGTGCATTGGCGGAGGGTTCGGGCAACTTGTCGCCGGTCGCGATCTTGCCGGCTGAAATCAGGGCTTTGCCATCCGGGCGGATGACCACCAGATAGGTCATGCCGTGCGCGTGGTCGACGAGATCGCCGAAAAAATCCTGCAGGGTCTGGTAATTGTTGTCAGCGATATAGGGCGCGAGCGTGACATTCAGGATTTCCGAGGTCTGGGCAGCGGTTGCCTCCAGATTATCCGCCACGCCGTCGCGCATGATGGGCTGCACGAGCAGCAGATAGAACGCCACGACAGCCATCTGGATAATGGCTCCCCAGGCGATCAGGCGTCCGATCAATGAATGTCTCCAGCGCCGCTTTTCCATCTTCCAGCCCCCTCGATATGGAAGGACGCGTTCAATGCGCGTCTGGCATAAGCATAGACCACTCCCCCGCCCTGTGTGCGCGGCGGATTGAATTCAGTGTATCGGCGAGCAGGGGACGCTGTTCCCTGCAACAGGTAAAATACCGGCTTTTCGTGCCCCGCATTTCGAGGGGACGATCACTGGACGATTTGCATGCTGAGAATTACCGAACTGAAACTGCCCCTTGACCATGCCGAAGATGCCCTGCTGGCGGCCATTTGCACCCGATTGGGCGTGATGCCCGATGCGGTGCGGTCGTTCAGTATCTTCCGGCGCGGCTACGATGCGCGCAAGAAAAGTTCGATCATGCTGATCTACACGCTGGACATCGATCTCGCCAATGAAGCAGCGGTCCTGGCCCGCTTCGCGGAGGATCGTCATGTCCTGCCCACGCCGGACACGAGCTACAAATTTGTCGGTCAGGCACCGGCCGACCTGAAACAGCGGCCGGTCGTCATCGGCATGGGGCCCTGCGGTTTCATGGCGGCGTTGATCCTGGCCCAGATGGGTTTCCGCCCGATCGTGCTCGAACGCGGCAAGATCGTGCGCGAACGCACCAAGGACACCTGGGATCTCTGGCGGCGTAACAACCTGCATCCGGAATCCAATGTTCAGTTTGGCGAAGGCGGCGCCGGCACCTTCTCTGACGGGAAGCTCTACAGCCAGATCAAGGACCCGCAATTCCATGGCCGCAAGGTCCTGGAAGAATTCGTCAAGGCAGGCGCACCGGAGGAAATCCTCTATGTCAGCAAACCGCACGTCGGGACCTTCCGTCTGGTCAAGATGGTGGAAAACATCCGCCAGACCATCACCGATCTCGGCGGTGAAATTCGCTTCGAAAGCAAGGTCGACCGTCTGATTCGTGAAAACGGCAAGGTCGTCGGCCTGGAACTCGCCAATGGCGAGCGAATCGACACCGAACATGTCGTTCTTGCCGTCGGGCACAGCGCTCGCGATACCTTCGAGATGCTGCATGCAGAGGGGGTTTACATGGAAGCAAAACCCTTCTCGATCGGTTTCCGTGCCGAGCACCCGCAAACCCTGATCGATGCAGCGCGTTTCGGTCCCAATGCCGGCAACCCGATCCTCGGGGCGGCCGACTACAAACTGGTGCATCACTGCAAGAACGGGCGGGCCGCTTACAGCTTCTGCATGTGCCCGGGCGGCCAGGTGGTCGCTGCCACCTCCGAGCCAGGGCGTGTTGTCACCAATGGCATGAGCCAGTATTCCCGGGCCGAGCGCAACGCCAATGCGGCGCTGGTCGTGGAGGTTCATCCGGAAGACTTTCCCGGCGACTACAAGACGAATCCGCTGGTCGGCATCGCGTTTCAGCGTCAATGGGAATCAGCCGCCTTTGTCGCCGGCGGCGGCACCTACGAGGCACCAGCGCAGAAAATCGGGGACTTCCTGGCGGGACGCCCTTCCAAGTCGCTGGGTAGCGTTGAACCCTCCTACCAGCCCGGGGTGCATTTGACCGACCTCAGCCAATGCGTGCCGCCTTTCGTCATTGAAGCGCTACGCGAGGCCATTCCGGCTTTCGACAAGCAGATTCGGGGATTCGCCATGGCCGATGCCGTGCTGACGGGCGTCGAGACACGTACCTCCTCCCCCGTGCGCATCAAGCGCGGGCCGGATTTCCAGAGCGTGAATACGCGCGGGCTCTTCCCGGCGGGTGAAGGTGCTGGCTACGCGGGCGGCATCCTCTCGGCCGGGGTGGATGGCATCAAGGTGGCCGAAGCGCTTGCCCGGGATATCCTGGCGCGCAGCTGAAACAGTGCTTCTTATTTTTAACATTTCTGGGCGAATTATTCGTTGACCTGCCGCCCCTGAATCGCTAATTTGACATTATCCGAATTTCATGAGGATGGCGTCATGGCTGACAAGGTCTACCGGCAGGAAAGCAAAGAGTTTCAGATGAAGATCATTTGGCCCGTCGCCAGCGACGGCGCCAAGCTTGAGCCGGGCAAGACGGATCAGGCGATCTTCGAGCGCGTGCGCGCCACCCTGGTTGACGTCATTACCCAACTGGCCGGCAGAAAGACGCCTCACTTCGAATTTGACGACCAGCCCTGGCGGCGCGAGGGCATTCGCTACGACACGGCCCCCAAGGGGGTACCGGGCATCCTGAAGCAGAACAACCTGACCCTGGCCGTTGAAGCCACGGACACGATGACCAAGCTCAAATGCAAGGCACATCATTTTGTTCCGGAACTGCTGTACGACACGCCCAAGACCTCGGCCAGTTATCCGGATATCAAGGCCGCAGCGCGCTACAAGCATCACGACGCCAAATTCAAGCTGGAAGAGGATCTGCACTTCAGTAACCTGAAATACTGTGCTTCCGGTTCGGTCTTTGTCAAAGGTCGTCAGGTCGAGGCCGAACGGCTGGCATTTTTCAGCCAGTACTTTCCTGCACTCGAAAATTTGCTCCCCGCCGAAACCCGCTTGCATCCGGTTTCCCACTGGGATGAGGCCGTTTTCGACCAATTCACTACCCGTTGGGGAAAGAACAGCATCACTTCATGGATGCTGGTCAATCGCTGGCAATGGGACACGAACACCCTGCTGGAGTCCGAACTGTCGTTCAAGGTCGATAAGGAAATGGGTACCCCCTGGGACCTGGACACCCTGCATGTCGCGTCGACGCTGTATCTCGCCTTGAAGAAAACCGGCATTTTCATGGCTGCACCGCCGATTTTCTTTTATGACAATCCGGTTTCATCGGTCGATATCCGGATCGTCTGATCATGCCAGGATGGCGCGCCCTGTTGCTCGGCATCACCCTGCTGGCCGGTTTGGCACAGGCAGAGGGCGAACGCATTCTGCGGTTCGGCAGTTACGCAACGGAGCGTCCGACGGAAGAACTGCGCAAGATGGAACCCTTCCGCCAGGCCATCGAGCAGAATCTGCGTGCAAAAGGGCTGCCGGTCAAAATCGATGTGCGTATTTTTCCGACCTATGAAGAGGGCATCAAGGCGCTCCGGCAGGGCGACATTGATTTTTCCCGACTGGGCCCGGCCAGCTACGTGCTGGCCCGCCAGCAAGCGCCCAATCTCACCTTGATGGCCATCGAGGCCCACGAGGGTGACAAGCTTTTTTCCGGCGTCATCGTCGTCCGCCAGGACTCCCCCATCAAGGCGCTGGCCGACCTGAAGGGACGGCGCATGGCATTCGGCGACCCGAATTCGACCACCGGCCGCTATCTGGCCCAGGCAACGCTGCTCAAGGCAGGCATTCAAGCCAAGGATCTGGCGAGTTTCAGTTACCTCGGCAGGCATGACAAAGTGGTTTATGCCGTTTCGAACGGGCTATTCGACGCGGGCGCGTGCAATGAACGCACTTTTCAAAAATACGCCGATGCGCGCAGTCTGCGCGTCCTGGCCAGTTTTCCAAGCCCAACCCAGGCCTGGGTTGCCCGGGCGGGGCTCGATCTACCCATGCTCAAGGCCTTGCAAACCACGTTACTGGGGCTGCAAGGCAGCGCCCTCGACTACGTAGACCGGAACGGCCTGCTGCCCGCCAACGACGCGGATTACGACAGCCTGCGCCAAGCCATGAAGCACGCGAAGGGATTCGGAGAATGACATGACCCTGGCCTGGAAGATGTTCCTGCATGTGGTGCTGATCCTGGCCGTCATTCTGGGGGGCACCGGCTGGCTCTCCATCATCAAGGAGCGAGAGTCGCTTCAAGCCATGCAGGTCAAACAGGCCAATCTGCTCGCCACCTCGTTTGCAACCTTTTCGGTCGAGGCCCTGCTCTCGCAGGACTATCCGGCGCTGGATCAGTCCGTGCAAACCATTCTGGAGCACAGTGGCGATTACATCATCCACCTGAGCATCAATCAGGAAGGACGAACCCTGGTCTCCTACGGCGAACCGGGTGACGCGACGATCTATAGCGCCCCCGTGGTACTTGATACCAATGGGCAACGCACCATCATTGGCCAGGTTCATCTGGCCCTTTCGAATACAGACGGTGAGGCACTGATGTCCGCGCGCAAGCGCGACATGATTGTGGCTTCCATCGTGCTTTTTCTGGTGTTGGCGATCTCTCTTCATTCTTTGATGCATCGCCTTGTCCTGCACCGGATTGAACGGCTGATCCGGGAAACGGAAGGCATTCTTGCCGAATGCGCCCCCGAGCGCGCCGACATCACACAGGCAGCCCGCCAGGGGCGAGGCGACGAGTTGTTCCGTTTGCATCAGCGCTACCGGGCTTTGCTCCAAGGCATCGAGTCGCGGGAAATGGCGCGTAACCAGGCCCTGGCGGCCGCGCAATCGTCGCGCGCCCTGCTCGATGGCGTGGCCAACGCCCTGCCCGCTGCACTGATCGTGCTCGATGCCGAACTGCGGATTCGTTACATGAATCCCTCGGCACACAAGATGGCGGAGCCCTGCGCCCCGCCAGTGGAATGCGATCTGCTGACACGTTTTCCCATTCTGGCCGCGCGTTTCAGCGACATCGAGCCGGCCCTGCGTCAAGCGCGCACCCTGGAATTGCACCGAATCAGCACGTCGACCGTCGGACAGCGCCGGATTGTCAACGTGGCGGTGTATCCGCTGGATCGCACCCAGGAAAGCGGTGCCGTCATCCGGATCGATGACGTGACCGAGCGCACCCGCTTTGAGGAAGCCATGATCCAGTCGGAAAAGCTCTCGTCGATTGGCGGCCTGGCGGCGGGGGTTGCCCATGAAATCAATAATCCGCTCGGCGTCATGGTGCAGGCGGCACAAAACATCGAGCGCCGTTTGTCGCCTTCGCTGGAAGCCAATCAACGGGTGGCTACCGAACTCGAGGTCAATCTTGAGAAGATTCACGCTTACCTCGAAAAGCGCAGCATCCTGACCTTTCTCGAGGACATCAAGAACGATGGCGCGCGGGCTGCCCGGATCGTGCGCAATCTCCTCGAATTCAGCAGGAAGAGCGAACCGCTGTTCGAGCTGACCGCATTGCCCGACTTGATCGAGCGCGCCATCGAACTGGCGCGCAAGGATTACGATCTGAAGAAGGATTACGACTTCCGCCGCATCGACATCCGGACCGAATACGCCGCCGACCTTCCGCCCGTCCGCCTGATTCGCAGCGAAGTCGAACAGGTGTTGCTCAACCTGCTGCGTAATGCCGCGCAGGCCATGAGCGACCGGAGCGAACACGACACCCTCCCAAGCATCCTGATTCAGGCGCTGGTTCAAGAGGAGCATGCCATCGTCCGTATTGCCGACAACGGCCCCGGCTTCTCCGAGGAAGCGCGGCGGCGTGCATTTGAACCCTTTTTCACGACCAAGGCACCCGGTATCGGCACCGGCCTGGGCCTGTGGGTCTCCTACATGATCATTGCCGACAAGCACCAGGGCGAAATGACGCTGGATTCGCAACCCGGCCATGGCGCAACCTTCACACTGAGGTTTCCATTATGAGTGCCGCCCGCCGCGTGATCGTGATTGACGATCATCACAGCCTGCGCCGGAATCTGGTCGCCCTGCTTCAGGATGAAGGTTTTGTGGTCTTCGATGCCGCCGACGGCGAATCGGCGCTCGCCCTGCTCGCCGATCAGGGTTGTGATGTGGCCATTGTCGACATCCGCTTGCCGGGCATGAGTGGCTATGAGCTCTTGCCTTGCCTGCACGCGCGTTACCCGGAGATGACCCTGCTCATTCATACCGGCTCGGTCGACTTCCTGCTGACGCCGGAATTGAGTGCCCTCGGCATCGCCGAAGACGACATCTTTTTCAAACCCATTGCCGATACCAAGCAGTTCGTCCGGCGCATTCAGCGCGCGGGAGATTCCTCATGAGCCCCGATCCGATCCGCCTCCTGACCATCGACGACGACGAGCGCCTGCGGCGCAGCCTGGCTGCCTATTTCGAAGATGCCGGCATGGATGTTTACGAAGCCGGCGATGGCGAATCCGGCCTGCTGGTGTTCGAGGCAGCACAGCCGGACATCGTGCTGGTCGACCTCAACATGCCGGGAATGAATGGTCTGGAGGTCGTGGCCGAACTCG
This sequence comes from Dechloromonas sp. ZS-1, assembly GCF_039649255.1. NCBI lineage: Bacteria > Pseudomonadati > Pseudomonadota > Betaproteobacteria > Rhodocyclales > Azonexaceae > Dechloromonas > Dechloromonas sp. ZS-1. Next base: position 122,981 of record NZ_JBDIYD010000009.1, read on the forward strand.
CCCGGCGCAGTCCGGGTACGCCAGCCATCGTGGTTTCCGGCACGGCAGATCTGAACGATGCCGTCGAGGCGGTCCATCGCGGCGTGTGGGACTTCGTGACCAAACCCATCGTCAGCTTTCCGGCGCTGGAAAATACGGTCAAGCAATGCCTGGAGCGGGCCCGGCTGAAGGAAGAAAACGAACAGTACCGCCTGCACCTCGAAGAGCTGGTCATGCAGCGTACGCGCGAACTGGAGCGCACCCGCCTGCAGATCATCCAGCGCCTGGGGCGGGCAGCGGAATATCGGGACAACGAAACCGGCATGCACGTCATCCGGATGAGCCATTTTTCCCGCCTGCTGGCGCTCAAGTCCGGCATGAGCGAAGCCGATGCGGAGGTCCTGATGCTGGCCGCGCCGATGCACGACGTCGGCAAGATCGGCATTCCCGACCACATCCTGCTCAAACCCGGCAAGCTGACGCCGGAAGAGTGGGAAATCATGAAGGGGTCGCCTCAGAAAACGGAAAATAAAGCACGCTAAGCCGGTTGCAACGGTCGTAGCGGCCTGAACTTGCCCGCGCCGATCTTGGCGCTGCTGCGCCAGAGGTAATCGCCGGTCAGGTTGATGTGTTCCCAGCCGAGCGGCGACAGGTATTGCAATAGCGCGTCATCGACAGCATGCCCGTTGCCACGCAACGCATGTGCTGCGCGCTCCAGATAGACCGTGTTCCACAACACGACGGCCGCCGTCACCAGGTTGAGGCCGCTGGCCCGGTAGCGCTGCTGCTCGAAGCTGCGGTCGCGGATTTCGCCCAGACGGTTGAAGAATACGGCGCGGGCCAGCGCGTTGCGCGCTTCGCCCTTGTTCAGTCCAGCGTGGACGCGGCGGCGCAGCTCCACGCTTTGCAACCAGTCCAGGATGAACAGCGTGCGTTCGATGCGCCCCAGCTCGCGCAGGGCGATGGCTAAGCCGTTCTGGCGCGGATAGCTGCCGAGTTTCCGAAGCATCAGCGAGGCTGTCACCGTGCCCTGCTTGATCGAGGTCGCCAGCCGCAGAATTTCATCCCAGTGGGCACGAATAGCCTTGATGTTCAGCCTGTCGCTGCTAATCATCGGTTTGAGCGCGTCATAGGCGGTATCCCCCTTGGGGATGAACAGCTTGGTGTCGCCCAGGTCACGGATGCGCGGCGCAAAGCGGAAGCCCAGGAGATGCATCAGGGCAAAGACGTGATCGGTGAAGCCTGCCGTGTCGGTGTAGTGTTCCTCGATGCGCAGGTCGGACTCGTGGTACAGCAGGCCGTCAAGTACATAGGTCGAGTCGCGCACGCCGACATTGACCACCTTGGTGTGGAACGGCGCGTACTGGTCGGATATATGGGTGTAGAAGGTTCGCCCAGGGCTGCTGCCATATTTCGGGTTGATGTGACCGGTACTCTCGGCCTTGCTCCCGGTTCGGAAGTTCTGGCCGTCCGACGATGACGTGGTGCCGTCGCCCCAGTGTTCGGCGAAGGGATGCCGGAATTGGGCGTTCACCAACTCGGCCAGCGCTGTCGAATAGGTTTCGTCGCGGGTATGCCAGGCTTGTAGCCAGGCGAGCTTGGCGTAGGTCGTGCCGGGGCAGGACTCGGCCATCTTGGTCAGGCCCAGGTTGATCGCGTCGGCCAGGATGGTGGTCAACAGCAGATTTTTGTCCTTGGCCAGATCGCCCGATTTCAGGTGCGTGAAGTGGCGGGTGAAGCCCGTCCACTCATCGACTTCGAGCAGCAGTTCGGTGATCTTGACGTGTGGCAGGATCATGGCTGTCTGGTCGATCAGCGCCTGCGCGGTGTCGGGTACCGCCGCATCCAGCGGCGTGATCTTCAGGCCCGACTCGGTGATGATCGCATTCGGCAGGTCGTTGGCCGCTGCCATGCGGTTGACCGTGGCAAGCTGCGCTTCAAGCAGCGTCAGGCGGTCGTGCAGGTACTGGTCGCAGTCGGTGGCCACGGCCAGCGGCAATGCGCTGGACTGCTTGAGGCTGGCGAACTTCGCGGGCGGCACCAGGTAGTCCTCGAAGTCCTTGAACTGGCGCGATCCCTGCACCCAGATGTCGCCCGAGCGCAGCGAGTTCTTCAGCTCGGACAGCGCGCACAGCTCGTAGTAGCGCCGGTCGATACCCGCGTCAGTCATCACCAGCTTCTGCCAGCGCGGCTTGATGAAGTCGGTCGGGGCATCGGCAGGCACTTTGCGGGCGTTGTCGGTGTTCATGCCACGCAGTACCTCGATGGCATCGAGCACGTTCTTGGCGGCGGGTGCGGCCCGCAGCTTGAGCACGGCAAGGAATTCCGGCGCGTAGCGGCGCAAGGTGGCGTAACTTTCGCCGATGCGGTGCAGGAAATCGAAGTCATCGGGCTGAGCGAGCTTCTGCGCCTCGGTGACGCTTTCGGCGAAGGCATCCCAGGACATGACGGCCTCGATGGCGGCGAACGGATCGCGGCCAGCTTGCTTGGCCTCGATCAGCGCCTGGCCGATGCGCCCGAACAGCCGCACCTTGGCGTTGATCGCCTTGCCGGATGCCTGAAACGGCTCTGTTGCAAAGATTGGCGGCAGTCAGAGGTAGGCTGTCGCTCTGCGCCGATCAGGCGGCTGCTGCGAAATGGT